>JAITAZ010000362.1 GCA_031283825.1 Planctomycetaceae bacterium
GACTGAATAATTACAAAATTCTACATTGATGTTGTGATGTTTTTATAATTATTTTTGAAATAGTTTATCGTTTGCGAATATTTTAATTATTTCTTGTTGGAAGGTTTTATCTGTTTCGATTAGATTTTTTATTGTTTCTTTTTTTGTTGGATCGTTGATGTTGGTTTCTTCGAGTATGAGCGTTCCGTTATCTAGCATTGTGATAATAAATCCTTCTTTGCTGTCAAGGGTAATATTATTTTGGTTTAGATAATTTTCCATTATAGATTTTATATCTGCCGAGCCTTGTTTTGCTTGTTCGTTTGGCTGGACAGAAGGATCGGTCATAAAGAAATAAGGCTTTTCGCCGTTTTTAATTTTTTGAAAATTTTCTTGAGCGGCGTTATTTAATAAATTTTGTATTATATTTTTTTCTTCGGCGCTATTATTTTTTGGAGCGTTTATATTGATATTTTGATCTATATTTACGTATCCTATTGATCTAGTTTTTAGCAAATCGTTTTGGCGAAAAAATACCGTTTCACTTTCGATTGAATCTCCCGATCTGTTTTCTTGACTTGAATCGGCATAGAACGATTTACCTGTTTGACTGAGATATATCCAATATTCTGTTTCTAATTCAGGTCTAGTATCGAATGTATAATTTGTTGTTCCTTGTCCCGGAATTATCTGTTTTGAATTTCCTTTTAATTCAACGAGTCTATCTGCAATAAATTTTTCCATATCGTTTTTGTGCGTAGTTTTGTCGTACTCAAATAAGAACTTACCAATTGAACCGCCGCCGTATTTTTCTATTACTGCCTTCATTTGACTTTCCGGCGTAATAAACGAACATTCTTTTTTTCTAAAAAATATGCCTTCAATCAATTTGGGACTCGTTGTAAGTCCGCTTTTTATGTTGTCAATTATTGACTCTTCAGCAGAATCTGTTGGCTCAACGGAATCAGTTTGTGCAACGGAGTCTATTGGTTCTGGTACTTTTATTGTTTCGGTTGATTTTGTTGTTTCTGATGTTTCTGCTGTTGATTTTTCTTGTGTGATTTCGATTTTTGTATTTTCGGCATCGGTTTTGGTTTTTTCAATTTCTTGATTTTCGATTTCTTGATTTACATTTTCTAAATTTAATCGACGGGCAATCGCGGGCGGAATGTATGTTGATTTTGACAATGACGTAATTTTATTATTGCGTAATGTCAAAGTATCAGATTTTTGCTCGGCGGCGTCTCCATCTTTTTTTTGCAAGCCGATTGTAGTATTAATTGATTTTGCATTCGACGAAACTACAGTCCGGTAGCGATCTGATAATTTACTAAATAAAGAACTAAAATTATTAGTCGAAATATTCATAATTAAATTAAAATGTTAATGGCGAAAATTAAATCTCAAATTCAATAGCCAATTTCTTTGACGAATAATTAGCAGAGAAAACATCACTAACTCCATCACAAAAAAATATAACATATAACTCAGAAAAAATTCAGAAAAATAAGATTTTATCTGTCATTTTACGAAATAACATAACAAATTATAACCATTCTAACGATTATTCCATTAGTGAGAATTTCGTAACCGTTCACGGCTTTTAAATTCGGAATTCGGAATTATTTTTTAAACACGGATATACACGGATTAAACGGATTTACGCGGATAAACAAATGACGCTTTGTGAACGTTACAAATAAATCAAGCATTAAATAAAGACGACTCATTATTAAAAATGTTGACCAAAGCGCAATCGTCAAATAAATCTCTCGACGAACTTACAATATCTGTAGTTGACAGTTCTGGTAATCCGTTACAAAAAAATGAAATTATCCTTTCCGCCAACGGTAAATCGCTAAAAACAACCGTAGATAAAATCAAAAATCTCGACCATAAAGGAATAATCAACCTGATTAAAAATAACAAATAAATTTCTACAGAGAATTTATAACCATTCACGAGTTTTTTTAATTCAGATTTGAATTGCTAAACCCAAAGTAGAGACGCAATGCCTTGCGTCTCTATCGGTGATCTTTTGATCGAACAATGAGACGCAAGGCATTGCGTCTCTACTGGCGTTAATTTATTGTTATTTGCAAATTATTAATGATTATTTCATGCGCATTCATAATAATTACAAAACAAATATTCCGATAAAATATTCCGCTGAATATTACCAAAAAACCAATTCCGAATTTAAAATCCGTGAACGGTTACAATAAATTTTTAATCTGTCATTATTTTCTACCGAAAAAAACCAACAATTCAAACGAACCATTTGTAACCGCTCAAATTATACCGGCGACTTGACGTTATTATTCTGGTCTGTAAAATTCTAAAAATTTTTGTAATCGTTTAGCTTTTGGAATTTTTATAAGCTAACGATTTTTTTCCTCAACTCAAAAATAAACCATAAAACTTGCCGTGTTTGATGAAACCGATATGCTCCGACGAGGTCTGGAGTACATGAAAAAAAAAGAATACGAACAAGCACTCGGAATGTTCGATTCTGCAATTAAAGTTAATCCCCAATATATCGAAGCATTCTACTCAAGAGGGAACGCATACGAAGCACTCGGACGTTTCGAACAAGCTATCGAAAGCTATAACGAAGTACTAAAATTCGCCCCAAAAGAAGCCGCCCCATACTTCAATACCGCTTGCGTCTATCGAAAAAAAGGTGAAAACGAAAAAGCTATCGCCGAATTCTCAAAAGCTGTCGAACTAAAACCAGATTACGGGAAAGCCTTCTTCAATCGCGGATTAGTCAAATTCTCAATCGGTCAAATCGATAACGCCGTCGAAGATTACGCTAAAGCTATCGAATTTTCCCCAAAAGACCCAGACCCGCTAGTCGCTAGAGGTCTAATCTACTTTCTCAAAAAAGATTACGAACACGCTATGGAAGATTACAACAAAGCTATCGAAGTAAGCCCAAACCACTACAGAGCTCACGGAAATCGCGGAAACGTCCTCGAAGCAATGGGACGAAACGAAGACGCCGTCGCAGAATACACACAAGTCATAAAACTTTTCCCAAACGATTATAAAGCTTTTATGAATCGCGGATTAGTCTATTTCAAACTCAACTATTACGAATTGTCCCTAGCAGATTATAATCGAGCTATCGAACTAAATCCTCGATACGCTAAATCATACAGCAATCGAGGGATGGTTTACGTTCACCTGAAAAAATATCACTCGGCAATAAGCGATTTCGACGAAGCAATCAGACTAGCACCAAACGATTTAGACGTATATATCAGCCGAAGTCACGCAAAAGTTGCAAGCGGAGACCAAATCGGTGCTCTCGAAGATTTTACGGTAATTCTTAAATCATACCCCGACAACATAAAAATCTGGGCAAA
Source organism: Planctomycetaceae bacterium (assembly GCA_031283825.1). GTDB lineage: Bacteria > Planctomycetota > Planctomycetia > Pirellulales > Thermoguttaceae > WRKP01. Next base: position 3,351 of record JAITAZ010000362.1, read on the forward strand.
CCGCGCGGCAATCTACGCAAAATTAGGAAACTCACAAGAAGCTATCTCCGACTACTCGCAAGTTATAAATCGCTCAACCGACCCAAACAATAAAGAAATAATTCAAGCCTACTGCGCTCGCGGCGCTCTGCTCACTAAAGACAGTCAAATAGACGAAGCTATCGCAGATTACGAAAAAACTCTCGAAATCGAACCCAATAACCTAATCGCACACTTCAATCTCGGTATTCTACTAAGAGTTCAAGGAAAATTCAGACCCGCTATCCAACATCTGACAAAAGTGATAGAATTAAATCCTCAAAACGTCGCCGCATACCAAAATCGCGCCGTTACATACGGAATGATCGGGAACAAAGAAAAAGCCGAAGCAGACCTGTCAAAAGCAAAAGAATTAGGAGGTATCGCAACCGCCTAAAAAATATTCCAAAAATCAAAATTCAATCAAAATCGCAAAACCGAAAATAAATCAGATTAAATTCCGCTTAACAAAAGTTGATTTTAACGTAAAATCAACTCAACCATTCAACAGCTTAACCACAAAACTAAACATGAAAGTAAAAATTTTTTCAACAATATTGACCTCGACAATTATATTTATCGTTACAATTATTAGTCTCAACGGATTAGTAATTAGCGATGAAATAAAACCTAAAGAAATTCTTCTTTGGGAAGGAGACATTCCAGAAGGTAAAGGAATAAAAGATCAAGACAAACCTAAAATCTCGCTTTTCGTGCCGGAAAAACCTAACGGCGCGGCAGTTGTAATATGTCCGGGCGGCGCTTACAGCGGTTTGGCTTTGGAATGGGAAGGAGTCAATTCGGCGAAATGGTTTACGTCAAAAGGCGTTACGGCGGCAGTTCTCGCGTATCGACACGCCCGAAGAGGAGGCGGACACCCAAAACCTCTACTCGACGCCCAAAGAGCTATCCGATATTTACGCACAAACGCAGAAACATTAAGAATCAAATCTGACCAAATCGGAATCGCCGGATTTTCCGCCGGAGGACATTTAGCATCAACAACTGGAACACACTTTGAAGATCATGCTTACCCGTCAGACGAAATCGACAAAGCAAGCTCAAGACCAGATTTCATGATTTTAATTTATCCGGTAATTTCTTTTGACCCAAAAATAACTCACAGCGGCTCAAGACAAAATCTTATCGGCAATAGTCCGTCGGAAGACCTCGTTAAATTCTACTCAAGTGAAAAACAAGTTACCGAAAAAACTCCGCGAACCTTTATAATTTTCACCAATGAAGATCAACTAGTAAATCCCGAAAACGGAGTAGAGTTTTATCTCGCATTAAGAAAAAATAAAGTTCCAGCAGAAATTCACATTTTTCAAAAAGGAAAACACGGCATAGGTTTAGGATTCAAAGACCAATTCAACGAATGGACAAACCTCTGCGAATTATGGTTACAAAACAACGGAATATTATCACCGCCGCCAAAAGAAACAGGGAAATAAATTTGGCGAATATAAATTAGGAAATCTCTAAAAATTAATTTTAAACCACAGAGGACACAGAGAACACAGAGAAAATTTTAATTTGAATCAAAACATCATTTAAATTTATTAAAGTAACAATTTGGATTTAAATCAAAATTT
>JAITAZ010000588.1 GCA_031283825.1 Planctomycetaceae bacterium
TAATTAAGTGTGAAAAGTATATTAAAATAAATAAACCAAACTAAATAAACCTAAATAAATAATACAATTTTATAAATATTAAAATCGCCATTTGCATTTTCCGCGATTATCCGTCAAATTCGTTATTATCCGCGTTTAAAAAATCCCCCTATTATCCGCGTTTAAAACCGTGAACGGTTACAATAATTTTAACCGCGTAGTCGAAAAAAATTCCAAATTAGAAACTCATGTTACGCACTTGTTGCCCCAGATCAGGTAGGCGACCAGATCAGTGATCAACCTGATCGATAAATGCCTACGGAATAGTTACAATATTTTAAAACCGTGAACGATTTAAAAACTTCCATTACTCAACTACAATAAAACAAACAAAATCTACAAAAATGTCCTGTTTAAAAAAATACTCCTCAAACGTTATCAATTATTTCCTATCGATGAAATTGCCGGTAATAGTTGCAATTCTCGCCGTAATTTGGTTATTGTTTTCAATAAATAATATTGACAATTCCAATAGATCAATTACTCGCAATCCCAAACCGACTGATACTCAAATATCGCCCGACTCTATCAGCGTCAGTGAGCTTTCAATTGTTGAATCTTCAATTGTTGACGACTCAAATATCGTTACAAAAAATCCGGTAACGACAAATTTAAATCTCGTCAATTCGCCGACGTCTCTAATTGCAATCAATACAGTCTCGGCACGACGGCGTTCAACAGGATTACCCGGAATCAAATTTATTGTTCGACTTGCACGTTATATGAGTCAACGTAATAGCGGCGAAGGCGATAAAGCAGGTCAAGCTCCAACGTCGGAAATTAAAAAAGAACTTGAAGACGCTAAAGTACTTGAAAAAGTCGTCAATACCGGTTGGCGCGGCACGGGGTGGTATATGAGTCCAATTAAACTCGGACTCTATATTTTCTTATTCTTTGTCTGGACATTCTGCGCAAGTTGGATGAATGGCGATATGGAAAGACTCGAAAATCCGCAAAGAACGCTCTACAACACCGGATACGTGTTTCTCTACGTTTTTATTGGAACAGGAGTCCTGTTTATTCCTATATTCTGGGTTGCATTTCCGATAACGTTTTTGCTCTGTTTCGTGCCGATTTCAATTTATGTTGTTAAACGCAACGCATCCGTGCCGCCTCATGAAAAAGTCTTAACGCCGGAACATATCAAATTCATATTCGCTCAATGGCTCAAAATGATCGGCGTAAAAATAAAAGTCAAAAAACGCACCTACGAATCAGGTCCTCAAATTGAATTTGAAGCGTCCGGTAAAGATACAGACGCTAAAACGCTCAAAGGTAGATTGCTTGTCGCACGCAACGCGCCCGGATACAACGAATTCAGACAACAAGTTTACGACGCAATCATAAACGAAGCCGCAAGCGTCATGTTCGAGTTTACGTCAGATAAAACGGTAACTAAACACTTAATCGACGGCGTATGGCTCGAATTGCCGCCGTTCCCGCGAAATCAAGAAAAAAATAAAACCAAAGACCGATTCGACGAAATGCTCGAAGCCGCTAAATTACTTGTCGGTGCTGCGCCGGAAAATCGTCGTAACAGACAAGAAGGTACTTTTATCGCTCTGGTAGGTTCGATATACGCAAAGAAAAAAGCTCGTTACGATATTAAATTCATCTCGCAAGGAACGCAAACCGGCGAAGCTGTCGTATTGCAAATCACCGCCGCAAAAGTGCCTTTCAAAACAATTACTGCGCTAGGCGTAAAACCCGAAATCGAACAAAAAATAATCGAACAACTAAATGGTAAACAAGGCATTCTGGTTGTTTCTGCGCCGCCGGCAAACGGATTACGCAGCTCAATGGACGTTTTCTCAAGAGTTTGCGATAGATTCACAAGAGACGTAGTAAATATTGAAGACATTACAACGCCAAGCGAAGAAATCGAAAATATCACAATGGTAAGATACGATTCCTCAAAAGGCGAATCGCCCGTTGACTTGCTGCCAAACGTACTTTTCAAAGAACCAAACGCCGTGTTTGTTCGAGATATGACCTCGCTGCCAACGCTAGAATTATGCTGCAAAGATACCGCAAACGGACGACTGTTTATCACAATGATTCGTTCAAAAGATTCAGTTGAAGCAATACTAAAATTACTAGCGACAAAAATCACTCCGCAAAAATTCCTTCAACCGCTCAACGCCGTTATCTGTCAAAGATTGATACGTAAACTTTGCCCCGATTGCAAAGAACCATACAAACCAACTCCGCAACTATTAAAAAATCTTGGTGGTCTCAATCCTGCACAAGTTCAGCAATTGTACAGAACAAGAACGCCGTTGCCGGAAGCAGAAGAAAAGAAACGCGGAATCTGCCCAACTTGTAACGGAATCGGTTATCGCGGAAGAACCGTTTTGCTCGAACTTATCGAATTAAACGACTCCATTCGAGGGTTCATAATAGCAAATCCAAACTACGACGCAATAAAACAATTTCTGCAAAATTCAGGTAAACGAGGATTCTTTCACGAAGGTATAGACCTAGTTACAAAAGGATTAACAACAGTAGAAGAATTATCGCGAGTACTAAATGTTACGAAGTAGTTGTCCGTCAGTTAGGCGTTAATAGATCAGGTAGGCGACCTTTCGCCGAAAGGTCGCGTTGCCGAAGGCAACGATAAAATGGATTCGATAATAATTAAAATCAATTCAGATTTACCGTCGGCGTTAAGCAACGTTAGCGACGTTAAACAACTTTGCCCAGTTTAAAACAATCAAACAAAAAATATAAAAATGGATACGATTTACGGTATATTAGAAGCGATTTACGATGTTGGCGTGCCGCTGGCGTTAATTGCGGGACTGTATGGAATGCGATGGAGAGAGCGATTTTGGGGAAATATTGTTACGGGATTTGTAATATTTTTCTCGACGCTTATTGCGGCAAATTGGTTTGAGCCGCTTGCGCAATTTATAACGACTCAAAGTGCGGGGACGCTTTTTATTGCGGACTATTTGTTTCTTTGGGTATTATTTATTGTGTCGTTTTCAATAATGAACGAGATAACGCGCGGACTTTCGCGGGTCAATGTGAAATTTCCGATTCCGATAGAGAATGCCGGCAATTTTATTGCTATTACGATTATTCTTTGTATGGTCTGGAGTTTTTATAGTTTTTCTCTTAATGTTGCTCCTCTTGGAGAAACTTTTGGCGTAAATATTTCTTCAAAGGATTCGGCTCAAATATCGATATTCCGTCAACTGTCGTCGGGTAATCTTTCTGCTTTCGGCGAGAAGCATCCGTTTGACGAATACGGCGAATTTAGAGAAGATCATCTTTTACGCAAGAAGGCGCTATTGCAATATAGACTTAAAAGCGATAGTTTCCCGTTCTTTTATGAAGGCGAGTTACCGCCGATAAAAGGCATACCCAAAGAGCCGCAAAACGCCCCAAACCAAGAAGCAAATCCAAACGAAAAATAACCCCACCCTGCCCTGCCGGACTTTAGTTTGGCGGGACGTTTTACCAACGGTTACGCATATTTCGCCCCATGCGGGACTATAATAAAATTTCAATTAAAATATTATGGTAACCGTTCACGGTTACGTATATTTATTCGCTTGACATAAAATAAATCATACTTATAATGCCGCCCTCGTGCGATGTTTGTTCTGGAAAGAGAAAAAGCTAAATATATCAGTTTACTATATTACTATTACTCTTTTTTTCAACGTAACAAAAGAATCTACCAATTCAAACCAATCGCATAATTAACCAAATGATTGATAACCTTTTTTACAAATTTAATCACAATGAAAAATTTTTTATTCAAATTTTTTTGTAACTTTTTCGTTACAATAATTACAATTACAGGATTCTCGTCAATTGAAGTTTTCGCTAATGATAATGTCCCAACCATAAACGATGAACTCGTTCCTCTCGAAAATCCAGCGTCGATTAAAGAAAATAAATCTACATCAGATTCGGTAATATTTGAAGGACATGAGGAACAAAAGGGACTAAATACTACATTCAAATTAACGCTTTCAGACTCTACCGCCGACTCTACATCTAACTCTACATCCGACTCTACAACTAACCCTACTTCCATCGACGAAATTCAACTCGGAAATAAATTACGAACCATTCTCGCTCGAAAACCAGAAATTCCATTTGAAAAAATTCCTCTTCAAAATAAACCTACAATCAATAATTCCACAACCGAATATAAATCAAATTATCGTAACGAAAATT
>JAITAZ010000378.1 GCA_031283825.1 Planctomycetaceae bacterium
TCCGAAGACAAATAAGACGACAAATCAATCGCCTGCACGACTCCTTTGTAACTGCCGGAAGTTGCGTAAAGAGTTTTTCCGTCTGCGCTCAAAATAATTCCGTTCGGCTTTTTACCGAGTGGAATCGCGCCGACAATTTTGTCAGTTTTAGCGTCGAGGACGCTTATCTCTTTGCCGTCGTGATTAGCGATATAAATTTTCGTCGCGTCTTTCGATACGACCATCGCTGCCGGCGATTTGTAATCAGAGACGTCGTTAATGTCGGCGGCGTCGGCAAATTGCCAAACGCTTAAAGCCGAAAACAAAACAAAAAACAATTTCACGATAAAATTGTACATAGAGTTGATCATTTTTTAATCTCCTTTTTAAAGATTGGTTAGGGGTAAATAATCTTTCAGCAGAATTTTTTTGTGTAAGGGTTCGTACGCAAATAAGTTTTCAAAATTGGTAAAAGTATTGCATTGAAATTCCACAATTGTTATCCTACCAAAATGAATGGCGAAATTATAACAAAATTCACAAATAGATACAAGAACATTTTATTTGTTCTTTTAAAAAGCAGTAGATTCATCGAATAATATAAACGATTTTCTTAAAAAATTTGATATATTTAATAATCAAGAAACACTGAAGAGTAACCCAATACAGTTATGCAGAAATTTAATCGTATATTTTGTGTCAATAACTTTAGTTCTCGTTTGGTTCATTTCACCTACAAAAAAATATTGAATTACTAGCGATTATCAAACCATTGGGAATCTCTAAAAATTCATATTTTGTGGTTTGGATTGTTTAGTTTTGAATTTTTGTTACGATAAAGTAACTCGCAATTGTATTTTTTGGGGGGACATTGGGGACAAAGGGGACTTGGGGGACACTGGGGACACGCTAATTTAAAAACTATTATTAACGACTCAACAGAAGACATCAGCTTTTAAAAAAGAGAAATTTTTTTTCTTTAAATTTTGTCCCCTCCGAGCCATCAATCCCAGAATTTAAACAAGAACGTCCCCTTTGTCCCCAGCGTCCCCAATGTCCCCCAAAAAATTATCTTTGGCTTTAAAAAACCGTGAATGGTTACAAAATAAGAATAAAATTTTATAAAACAATATTAACAATTATTAGAGAGATTCCCTCAATAGATAAATCACAATTTTCGCTGTTATGTCAAAAATTTTCGGCGTACCATTTTTTCCATCGAGCGATCTTTTTTTGAGACTGGGAGAGTTCGTGTTCCATTGGGATTTCTGTTTCGATAATTCCGGCGTCTTCGTCGGCTAACTTTGGTAGCATTGCAAGAGCAGATTGACTGACATTTGAGTCTTTGTCGTCAAGATATCTAATCAGAATCGAAATGAAATCTGGATCGTTTAATATTCCGATTACATTCACAACATGCAATCGAACACGCGCGTCTTGCGAAAACGAAACACGAAGAAACGATTTTTCGCCCGATTCGTCTCCTAACGTATAAATCGCCGCGCTGATTTCAACTTGTGAAATTAAATCGCTGCCCACAAATTTTGACCACAAATTTTTTGCGGCTTTAGCTCGTTCATTTTCAAATTCGTTATTTTTTAGTCTGCTCAAAATTTTAATCATCGCTTCAAACGCCGTATGAGCTACGTCCCGCTTTTGATCTCCGATATTTTGCGCAACGATAATTAGATCATGTCCATTTCCGACCTCTCCGAAAATCTCGCACGCGATCCGCCGCAACTCAGCCGAGTCGAATTGTTCCGATTGAAGCACACTCGCCGCAAGATACCTCGCTTTATAAGGATCGGAATTTCGTAATATCGTTGCGTACATCGATAACATTGAAACGTCCGACTCCTGTAAGCCGCGTTCTAAAATCCGTGAACTCGCAATTCCGCCTAAAATTTTTAACTTACTCCGACGCAATAAATCTTCCGCCGATTTACGACGCGTTAATTCGTCGTCATTATTGAGCGATAAAATCAATCTGAAAATTTCGTCGTTTTCAGCTAAAATTTCATCTACTAATTCGGGCGTTGCGAAGTTTTTTTCATTTTCGTACAAATATTCTAAAATGTCTAATAGTCGTTTGCCGTACTTGGACAATTGACGTCTAATCGCTTCCCGTTGAATCGACGTTAAACTCGAACCGTTCAAGCGTCCGACCAATTCATAGACGTCGTTGATTTCAATTTCGTTTAAGTTAGCTTTGTCGCTAATTGTAAAATTCGTTTTTGAAATTTTTTGCGAATCGCGGTATGATTCTGTCCCCGACTCTAGTTCTGATTCCGAATCGAATTTAGATTTATTATTCGTTACGATAATTGTTGAATCGCCGTTTTCGTGCGATTGTAAATAATTGTTGAGCTGTTTGCGAATTTTTGTAACGATTTTTATTCTCTCTTTGTCGGAATTGTGATTTTTTGTGAGAAGTTCGGCGGCGTCTGGGAAGTAACTTGATAATATTTCTGCGCTTAAATTTCGTACTTTTGAGCTTCGGCTTTGCAGCGAATCGATTAGAATTTCTCCGCATAAATCGATTCTTTCCCATGCCGCGATAGAATTAATTGTTGCGAGTTTTATATTTTCGTGATCGTTTTCGATATATTGTTTCGCTAAGTCCGCTGATTTTTGACTTGGCGCGAAGGCGAGCGTTTTTGCGATTTCGAGTCTTACGTCTGGTTCTTTATCGTCGGCGAGTCGCAGGACGTCGTCGATGAATCCGAGTTTGGCGAGAGATTCTGCGCTTTTTGCGCGAGTTTTTGCGGATGTATCGCGTAATTTATCTTTCAAAATTCTTGCCGCGTCTTTGCAATCTGCTGTTGCGATTGCGTCCATAGCCGCGAATCGTAGTTGTGCGTTATGGCTATTGAGATCGTTTTCGATGATATTTAAAATCTCTGGTTCTTTCCAGATAGCGAGCGTTTTAATCATTTCGATTCTTGCGGGCAGATCGTTTTCGAGTCGTGCGAAGACGAGGAATCTTGCCGGCAATTTGCGTAATTTTATCGTTTGATCTTTTTCGTTACGATAATTCGACTCGCCGCGATTTTTCGTCCAAAACGCTTGAGAACGCAAACGCCATAATTTCGCGCTTGTCCGACGAACTTCAACCTCGTCGATTGCGAGCGAATCGAGAAAACAAGGATGTTCCCAAGTTTCCATTTTATTTGCGAGAGCGATTAATAGTTCCGACCAAAGTATTTTGTTGATTACAGTTATTTGATTTTTATGATTATTCTGATCGTTAGATTTTTCATCGGGGGAATTGTCGTCGTTGTAATTATTGTTACGAATATTATCTGATTGATTATTTGTAACGTTATTTCTTTTGCGGGCGAATTCGAGCAACGGGAGTAGGGTTTCAAATCCGACGAATTCCATTTTTCCGAGCGTTTCGACGGCGGCGCAGCGGATAGAATCTAGCTGTTCATTTTTAACGATTTCGACCAGCGTATTTACTGCGTCGTAATCGTTGCATCGTCCCATGAGTATTGCGGCGTTTGCGCGTAACTGGTTATATTTTGCGTTATTATAAGCGTTATTTTCGAGAAAGATTTTTGGATCGACAGGAAAAATTGGTCGAGCTTCCGTATCTGGTTCGAGTTGTTTTTTAACGAGTTCGTCGATATTGACGTTATACCAACGCCAAGTCGAGATGAGTTCGTCGATATATTTTTGATTTTTAAATTTTTTCGATTTTTCTTTTTCGGAGAAGTTTAATTGTTTAATTTGTTCGCGTCGTTCTCGCGATGAGATTTCGTTTTTATTGATTTTTTCGTTAATTTTTTTTTCGAGCCAGAGTTCGAGTTGGATATTGGGTTGCCATTTTGTGTTTATCAGGAGAGATTCAAATTCGCGTAGCGTCATTTTATTGCTGGAATTTGTAGCGTCGTCGGACTGATTTTTAGACGATTCGTTTGCGGCTACCGTTTTGATTGACGTTTGTTGATCGTTTGAGTTGATTTGTTGATTTGATTCGGGTTGAGCGATTTTTTCATTTTGCGTAGAAACGTTATTTATGCGTTTAGCGTTGTCAGGAATTTCGGCGAGCGGTTTGGGTTCAATTGCAATAGGTTCAAGTTTTCGCGGAGGAATAAGATTATCTTGAGCGGTTTGAGTATTTTGAGTTTGAGTATTTTGAACCGATGCAGATTGAATTTGATTTATCGGAGTAGATTTATTTTTACCGGCAACGATTCTTTCTGAAGTTGTAGAGTCGGAGATTGCGTCGGATGGAATAGGAATTTCGTTGGGCCACCAATTACGATTATCGTTATGATTATTGACTGATTTATTAACTGATTTATTAGACGTCAACGAGGACAATTCCTTTTTTGAAAAATTCGTTGCAGATTTATTTGAGACAACGGAATCGACATTATTTCGCGAGATTTTATCGTGCGTGCGGCAACCGCCGACAATTACGATTAAAGAAATCGTAATTAACGTTACAATAAAATTTTTGAATTTTAAATTAAAATTATTGAAACAAAAAATACGCCGCACGGAAAGTAAAAAAATAGAAAAGAAAAAATTTTTCGTAACTGTTCATGCTCAAAAGAAAAAAATCCTACGCCCAGTAACGGCGACAGCAAATTTCACAAAACGGCTTACGCCTTTTCAGGGTTTAGGAAATTTTTCTCTTGTGCGTGAATGATTACAAAATTTCGATGACAGTTATTTTGTAATTAACCCGATTGCGAACTTTAGCGATTTTTTTATATTGTGTCAATAAGAATTTTTGTAATATTTCAGCGGAATATTTGTATTATCTCTTTGAGCGGCTCAGTAGCAGATTTTAACCTGTTTGCACTTTAAAAATTCTCGACTTCCCTCCCCCCTATCGAATGATTGAAAAATGGTCATAATCATATTTCAATGTACTTTTGTAATATATCAGTAGAATTTTCCGAAACGTATTTTAACTGTTTCCGCAAACCTCATTTAAAACCTAATTTTTCTTACTAAACAACCTCAGTAGCAATGAATCCCCCAAAAACCAACCTCATTACCTCATTATTCGTTTACGTT
>JAITAZ010000626.1 GCA_031283825.1 Planctomycetaceae bacterium
CTCGAAAACGCAACTCTTCAAATTTTCGTTTTGATGAAAAGAATCCGCCGTTTGACAAAAACATTTGTCGTTTCATTCTTATAAAATCGCATTGAAAAAAATCATACGTTACATTAAACGTACTCTTGAATTTGATTCTATAAATAAAAAAAATATTGTCTATAGGGGGGAATTTTAAGAATAATTCGAAATACCGAATTATGAATTTAAAACCCGTGAACGATTACAACAAAAGAATATTTGTAACGATATTTTTTCTTAATTTTGCTTTCCTAATTTCTGCGTTAAAATTTAACTCATGTTACGTAGTATTTGTCCGTCAGTAGGCGTTTATTGATCAGATAGGCGTTAATAGATCAGGTCGCCTACCTGAGTCGGCGGTCGCCTACCTGATCTGGGGTAGCAAGTGCGTAACATGAGAATTTAATAAAGAATTTAAAAAATGCTGCGACCGAATAGTTACAAAAAATTCTTTTTTTTGCGGTTGACCTATTTCTATAAAATTATTAAACTTCGCTTATCAAATTAGTGTTGTTCTTTGGGCGTTGCTGAATTGTTGTTATCAGTTAAATTTAACAGATTTTCCTAACCGTTAATTTTTAATAAATGTAACAAAAAATTTTTTAATTTTCCGATACAAAACAATACGTATAGATATATAGTAAAACTTCCGCGAATAACATTACACACGAAAAATTGCCAAAGTTAATTTCACGGACATGATAAAATTCATTGATTGTATAAAATAACAAGGATATAAAATCATGAGCGATGATGGAGTATTAGACCAGAGCGATATTGAACGCTTACTCAGCGGCGGAGGAAATACTGGAAATACCGCCAAAACCGGAAACGCCGAAAATACCGGAAATACAGGAGCTGCCAACAGCTCAACAACGAATTCTTCTGGCAACTCGTCGGCTGAAGGTACGATTAGTCAAAGCGACCTCGACGCATTATTCGGAAGCGGAAGTAATAACGCTAACAGCGGCGATAATCAAACTACATCCGGCGCAACAACCTCAGGAGATGGAACAATCAGTCAAAGCGAACTTGACGCATTATTCGGCGGAACGTCAAGCAGTCCGCAAAGCCCGACAACGCCTCCCTCTAAACCTTCTGCAAGCGGTCCTCTCGATCAAAGCGATCTCGACGCATTATTTCAAAACTCTACAGGAATCGGCAATAAAGAAACTACTCCGCCGCCGGGTCCAATAGATCAAGCCGCCCTCGACGTCCTCTTTGGAAGCTCGTCAACTAAACCTACAATAAATCAGTCAGAACCTACATTCGTTCCCTCAACGCCGTATGATCCAACACAACCCTCTATCCCGCCGTCAGTTTCCGGTTATGGAAACGGCGGCGCGTCAAGCGGAATCGGAGGAGGCGGAGGAGGAAGTTTCGTATCGCCGCCAGATATGGGAGACGACGACGAAGAAGGTTTACCTCGCGGAGATTTAAATTATTTACTCGATAGAGCTGATAAATCTATTCAATCAATCGTGTCAGAACGTTTGATTCCAGCAGAAGTAATGGAATTTCAATTTCCCGAATTCGGCGGCACCGTTCCAAGCGCAGAACACGCAACACTCGACCAAATCAGCGAAGTCGAATTAAACGTAAAAATCGAACTCGGACGCACCGACATGTATCTCGAAGACGTGCTAAAATTACGAAAAGGATCAGTTGTTCCTTTAGATAAAACAGCAGGCGATCCTGTTGATATTTATGTAAACGGACGATTACTAGCTCGAGGAGAAGTATTGGTAATGAATGAAAATTTCTGCGTAAGAGTAGCAGAACTACTCGCCGGTGCTATTCCAATGGAATAATCACGAAAAACTTGTAACTGTTAAGTCTGTAGGGAATCTCTAATAATTCATGTTACGCACTTGCTACCCCAGATCAGGTAGGCGACCGCCGACTCAGGTAGGCGACCTTTCGCCGAAAGGTCGCGTCGGCATTAGCCGACGGTAAATCTGAATTGATTTTAATTATTGTCGAATCCTTCTTATCGTTGCCTTCGGCAACGCAACCTTTCGGCGAAAGGTTGCCTACCTACGGTTGCCTACCTGATCGGTGATCAACCTGATCGATAAACGCCTACGGACTAGTTACAATATTTAAAAACAAAGATAATTTTTTGAGGGGACTTAGGGGACAAAGGGGACGTTGGGGACACTGGGGACGTTTTTGTTTGAAATCTGGGGTTGATGACTCAGGAGATAATACTGAAAAAAATCTCTCTTTTAAAAAAGCTATTGTCTTCTGTTGAGTCATTAATCATGGTTTTTAAATTAGTGTGTCCCCTTTGTCCCCCCCAAAAAATAATATGGTTTTTAAAAATACTGTGAACAGTTACAATTTCATAATTCCGAATTTTTAGAGATACTCGCGTGTTTAAAATAGTTTTTAGAAATTCCCTTTTATAGAGTCGTAGATTTTCAGTAATTTATCTACAGCGAGATTTACGTTGAATCTTTTTTTTGCGTCGGGAATATAATTTTTTGCAAAATCACGTTCCGGCTTTTCAATAAATTTGATAATTCCATCAGCTAACGATTCTGCGTTTTTATTTTCAAAAATAATCGACGGCGTATCTTTTAAGACCTCGCGTAATCCAATGCAATCACTGCCAATAACCGGAGTTCCTAAAACCAACGATTCCATCGGTAATATCGGACAAGCCTCCCATCGCGACGGCATAATCATCGCGTCAATCTGTAGCAAGAGAGACGTAATGTCCGGCATCGAATCTACAAAATACACGAGTTCTCCAATCTGCGGATTCTGCTTTGTCATATTTATCGTTTCATCTAAGTAGCCGTTTTTATCAATTGTCGCAACAAGTCGAAAACGATCTTTATAACCTTTGCTAATAAGAATCGATAACGCTTCTATCAAAATATCAAATCCTTTTTGCGGCATGAATCTACCGAAAAAACCGCCTAAAATAACATCCGACCCAATATTAAACCGATTCCGTAAACGGTATTGATCAACTTGATCGCCGGATTCCGACTCGAAAATTTTGCGCGAATTATCTAGCCGTTCAATATCGATACCGTTTACAATTGTTTCGATTTTTGCCGCGCCTTTTTTCCACGTTGGAAAATTTTGTAGATGATTCTGCTCGCAATCATACGACACCGGAATAATAACCGAAACGCTTCCCGCCGACCGTGAAATAATAAACTTTTTCAATTTCTTCCATCGTCCCGGAATATCGTTTTGCGGAATAATTACATCGTGCAAAGTAATAACATGCGGAATCCGTCGAAAGAAATTCGCAATTGCAGTTTCTGTTCCGGCTTTTAATCCTTGCGAATGAATTAGAACAAAAGACGAATCTCTCAACGTCCGACGTATTGTCCTAATGACTCCAATACTGCCGGCATTTTTCGTTACGTTAATAAATTCTGTGTCGTCCCACTCGGCGACGTCGCGTTTAAAAGAGTCAAACGTTTCGCCGGATTCAGAGAGAAATGTAAAGCGATAACCGGCGTCATAAATACGCCGAAAATTATAAAGCATGTAAGTCCTAATCCCGCCAAGTGGATGAGAAACCGGAACTAATACGCGATTATTTGTCATTTTAAGGACAGAAATGAAATATTACATTATTTGTAACGATTCAGGATTATTTAGAACATATCTAACGAGTCGGCTTGCATTCGTCGGGCTTTGTGTTGGTCGTGCGGGTTGAATTTGTATGAGATTTGTTCTGAAACGGTTTTTATGAATTTTGGTCTGAAAGCGGCTTCCGTTCCTGCGCCGCCTCCTTGAATAGGCACGTCCGGCGGATCGACAACAGTTAAATTTTGCGAATATAAAACCTCGCCGGACTTGCAATCCTTCACGAAAATTTTCATCATACAACGCCCCTGAATTTGAAAATGAGACTTTTTATCGCGCGTTTGAAAATCAAGAATTTCAATGCCGATTACAATATCCGCGTTTATTGACGGGTCTTTGCCGACTTGTAAAATATCGTCGATTTCATTATTGCAATTATCCATCCATGCGTCAACTTTAATTGGGTCAACAACTCTAATTTGTTTGTTTGCGCTATTATTCTCAATCAAGTTGCTTACCTGTTTTGAAATTAGCCGCGGCGCGTTTTGCACCTCGTATTGACTAACCGCAACCGAATAACAAACAACCGCAACTCGCGTCCCGCTTTTCGCTTTAGTAAGAATTTCACATTCCGGCGGAATGTCTGTGCCTTTGATCAAAACAATTGCAGTCAAAAGCACGCTCTGACATCCGGCAAAACCAACAAATAACATCAACACAATAAACAATCGCAAAAATTTACAATTCACGCTAAAACTCCGTTTGCAAAAAATATGATCTAAAATCTGTTAAACTTTCGTACACGTTGCGGACAAATTCTTTCCGCAGTTTACAGAATCGGTAAATTTTGCCAAAAAATTTAATAAATTAGCCGTCAATATTGTAATAATCAGAAATTCCTACGCACCCCGATTCAAGATAGGCAGACAAGAGAATTTGAGCGGCTATCATATCGCGTTTTTCTTTTCGTTTTTTGCCGGTTAATTTTGCTTGACGTAAGATTTGTTCGGCTTCAACAGAGGAATATCTTTCGTCGAAATAATCGATTTTCAAGCCGGTCAACTCTCCGATCCATTTTCCAAATTGTAAAACTTCATCCGCCTTTTCGCTGACATCTCCGCTAAGATGCAAAGGCAACCCAACAACAATTTGTTCAATTTGCTCTTCGTTGACAAATCGTTTAAAGAATTTAGCGTCTTGAGTTGTAGATTGTCGAATATAAGTCTGCGAAGGAAAAGCAATTTTCCCGCTAACATCGCTAACGGCAATCCCAACGCGAACCGTGCCATAATCAATACCAGCAATTTTCATACTATATTATATAGAGCGAATTTTTGATAATTCATGTTACGCAGTAGTTGTCCATCAGTAGGCGGTAATTGATCAGGTAGGCGACCTACTCCGCGATTCTCCGTCCTATCTGTTATTATCCGCGTTTAAAATTCCCCGTAATATATCAGTGGAATAATTGTAACAGCATTGTATTTTCGTTGAATCGTAGATTCTTCCGTCCCGCTAGGGACGACACTTTATTAACCGTATGCTTTAGCATACGGTAAAGTCCCC
>JAITAZ010000417.1 GCA_031283825.1 Planctomycetaceae bacterium
ACTTTTAAATGTGTTATTGCCGTTACCGTATGCTAAAGCATACGGTTAATAAAGTACTGTCCTTGCAGGACAATGAAAAATAAAATTGTCCAGTAAAATTATTCCACTGATATATTACCTTGAAATAGAATAAAAGTAACAAATCAGCCGCAGTATTTTTTTAAGAGGACATTGAGGACAAACCGGCTTAAAATCTAGGATTAGAGACTCATGAAATAAAACAAATTTTTCAATTTCCGTTAGGTATGAAACAATCATCTAAAATTAGTTCTGATGCCGCTGAAAAAATGTTGAAACTTTACGATTGTTTTCGTAAATCGGGATTATGCGAGCGTTGGGCGGAGATTTATCTTGTACGAATTTTATTTTGTTTTTTCGCCGACGTTACAGACGTTTTTGAATCGAATTTATTTGTCAATTATATTCTGCAAAATATCGACGACGGAAAAAATCTCGCGAAAATTCTCAAAGCAATTTTTGAAACGATAAATAAATCCGACTCTCAACGCTTATCTTCAATCGATAATCGGCAGCTAAATAAATTTCCGTTCATTAAAGACGATCTTTTTAACGAGCGATTTAACGTAACAAAATTTCATCCCGACTCGCGCGCGATTTTAATAGAATGTTGCCGTATCGATTGGAGTCAAGTTTCGCCGGAAATTTTTGGAGAAATTTTTCAAAACGTAACAAACAACATCAAACGTCGCGAATCCGGCGTGCATTACACAAGCGATGAAAATATTCTCAAATTAATTAAGCCGCTTTTCCTCGACGATCTTTACAACGAGTTTTATCGTTACAAAAAATCCAAGTCTGTCAATCGCGTAAAATTATTGAATGAATTTCACGATAAACTTTCGCAATTAAAATTTCTTGATCCATCGTGCGGTTGCGGTAATTTTTTAGTTATAGCGTATCGAGAGTTACGTATTCTTGAGACAAAGATTTTACGCGAAATATTTGACGGCGGGAAACGTCTGAATCTTGCGAAATATGTCAAGGTAAATACAAATCAATTTTATGGAATCGAGGCGGCGGAGTTTCCGTCGAAGATTGCTAAAATCGCAATGCGGACAATGGATAATAGAATGAATAAATTGACCAGCGAAGAATTTAATCAACATTTTTCGCGAGCGTTTTCTGACGATTCTATTCCGATTTATTGCGCGAATGCATTGGAGATTGACTGGGGAATTATCGTTACGAAAAATGAGTTGAATTATATTTTCGGCAATCCTCCTTTTGTAGGCGCGAGAATAATGAATAAACGTCAGAAAAACGAGTTGTTGCGCGAATTTTACAAGATAAAAAAATGCCGCGAACTTGATTACGTTACGGCATGGTTCAAGAAGTCGGCGGTTTTTATTCAAGGGACGAATATTGAGGTTGCGTTTGTTTCAACGAATAGTATTTGTCAGGGCGAGCAAGCGTCGATTTTATGGAAAGAGTTGATAGAAAAAGACGGCGTCAAAATAAACTTTGCCCATCAGACCTTCAAATGGAACAAAGAAACTAAAGACCAAAACAACAACGCAGCAGTACATTGTGTGATAGTCGGATTTAGCTTAATCGAGCGTAAGACAAAGAGATTATTTTCGTACGAAAATGTTTGCGGCGTTGCTAATGAGATGCGAGTTAAGCATATCAACGCGTATCTGGCGGCGGCGGAAAATGTTTTTATCGAAAGCAGATCGATTCCGATTTGCGATATTCCGAGAATAAATTTTGGCAATCAACCGATTGACGGCGGTTATTTGACATTGACTGCGGAAGAACGAGAAACAGCAATCAAAAACGAACCGGCAGTAGAGAAATTTATTAAACGTTACGTCGGCAGTTACGAGTTTATAAATAATATTCCGAGATATTGCTTGTGGCTTGCAGATGCAAACGCGGACGAATTGCAAAAAATACGATTTATTACGAAACGTCTGGAATTGGTGAAAATTTTCAGAGCCAACAGCTCAAGACCCGAGACGCGAGAACTGTCGAAAACGCCGGAGAGATTCGCGTTTATTTCGCACAATGGAAACGATTACATAATTATTCCGGGCGTTTCGTCGGAGAGACGCGAGTATTTGCCGATAGGTTTTATGTCGGGCAATGTCGTTGCAAGCAATGCGTGTTTTGTAACGTTTGATAGCAATTTTTATCATTTTGCGATTCTTAATTCGCGAATGCACAACGCATGGATGCGCTATGTTTGCGGCAGACTTGAGATGAGGTATCGTTATTCGGCGTCGATTGTTTACAATAATTTTCCTTTTCCCGACAAGCCTTCGGGAAGTTTATTAAGACAAGTCGAAAACGCCGCAAAAAATATTTTAGACACAAGATCAAAGTTCGCAAATAAAACGCTTGCCGAATTATACAATCCGTTTACAACTCCGCCAGAGTTAAACAAAGCACATCGCGAATTAGATGAAATTGTAGATCAAATTTACAATCAAACCTTCAAAGACGACCCGTCAAGAATCGCGTTCCTCTTTGAACGATACAAAGAATTAACGTTACAAATAAGAAACTAAATTATTTGAAACCAATTTTACACACTCTACTCTGCGGGACAATTGTTTTTATTACATATTCTTTCTACCAACATCGTGTCTCTAACGAGACACAACTTATTTCTACTCTTTCGTAAACTTGAAGGTAAAAATAAATGTAACCGTTCACGGAATTTTTTATTTTTTTATCGACAAATTGAAACGTGAATAGTTACAAATTAACAAATGTAGAGACGCAATGCCTTGCGTCTCTATTGTTCGATCAAAAGCTCACCGATAGAGACGCAAAGCATTGCGTCTCTACATTGGGTTTAGTAA
>JAITAZ010000115.1 GCA_031283825.1 Planctomycetaceae bacterium
GTAATATATCAGTGGAATTATTTTTTATTTTTTATCGCAAAATTAAAACGTGAATAGTTACAAATTAACAAATGTAGAGACGCAATGCCTTGCGTCTCATTGTTCGATCAAAAGATCACCGATAGAGACGCAAAGCATTGCGCCTCTACGTTGGATTTAGCAATTTAAAAACGCTAAAAGTTCCTAATAAATTGTTACAACGCAAAATCCAAAATAAATTTTCCGAATAATATTACATAATTCCGAATTTAAAAATCCGTAAACGGTTATGAGGACATTAGAGACGCACTCGCTTAAAATCTAGGATTAAAGACTCAAAAAAATAAACAACTATGCTACAGAATAATTACAACATAATTCCGAATTATGAATTTCGAATTTTCACAATTCTGAATTTCCCTCCAACATTTGTATAAAAAAATGAAATTACACAAAGCTATATTATTTTTGACAATTATTGTAACGATAATGTTTTCACCATTGTTAGTCTGGGGACAATTGATTTCGCCTCGTTCAATGGAACGTTTTGGATTGATTCGGATTTGGTACAATCAACTTGCAGTGAACGATAACAACTCAAAACTGAAACATATTACAGTCGAAGGCGATACGCTTTTTGCTTTATCGACCGACGCAAAACTTCACGCAATTGATATTTCTACAGGCAAATTGCTTTGGTCGAAAGTAGTCGGCAAACGCGAATTGCAATATTACGCGCCAGTCGCGAATAGTCGCATAGTCGCGGTTGCAAGTAATATTGAGTTGTTCGCCTTTGATCGCAAAAACGGCAAATTGCTATTTTATACGCCGCTGCCGAATTCTGTCGCCGTTACCGCATGCGCAATTAGCGAAAATTACGTTTATATTCCGCTACTCGGAGGACGAATTATCGTCTATCCGCTCGAAGAAGGCATTCTGGAAAAAACGTTCAATATGAAAACAGGAGAATACGACGACGTTATTCCAGTATTTTCAAAATCTCTAGCCTCTGCAGAACAAACGGCAGCAGAGTTAGAGGCATCTGAATCTATCAAGACGAAAAATAAAATCGAAGCGATGAAAGCTAAATCGCCTAACGACGTCGATAAACGAGACGAAACTATAGCCGGAATTGTCGAAGATTTCGCACAAACGAAACATTCTATTCTTGCAAAACCAGAGATTCCGCCCCAATCTCCGCAATTTGTGTTACGTCCGGCGTTGAATTTTCCAATGACAACAATTACATTCGGAGATTTAACAATTCAACCGCAAGTCAGCACGCAAATCATGAAAATTGACGCAAAAGACAACACGCTAAAAATGCACTGGGAAATTTTGACTTGGATAAATAAAGACGGCGATTTCCACTCGTCAATTATCAGAGATTTATCGCAAACAAAAATCGAACAACTTTATTGCGTCAGCTCGCCGACAAAAATTTTCAGACCAGAAAAAAATCAAATAGCAGAACGAGATTGGAAAATCGACAAAAAAATTGTCGCTCGCCCGACAACAAATCAGACAGTGCCATATTTTTATTCGGGTATAAATTTCGGACGAGATATGATTCCCGACTTGTCAGTTCTCGGAACAAAATTAGGCTATGTTTTTGCGATCAAAAATCGCAACGGCGAAGTTGCATGGCATTTTGTAGCTAACGGCGCAGTAACAGAACAAATTGCCGTCGTTGGAGTTGACGTTTTCGCTTCAACCAACAACGGAATGTACAACATCAATATTTTGACCGGAAAAGAAAAATGGTACGTTCCGAATATTAACAAGTTTGTTTGCGCGTCGAAGGCTCGCGTTTATACGCAGGATAAAAATGGATTCCTTGTAATTCTTAATCGAAAAAACGGCAGTCGAATTGCGTCGTTAGATTTGAGAAAGTTTCAAAACCTGCTGTTCAATATCGAAACAGACCGGCTTTTTGTCGTTGACAATTCCGGTTTGATTCAATGTTTTGCTGAACGTCAAACTGACGCGTCAAGCGAAACAATTCGCTACGGAACTAGATCAATTCCCGAAATAAGACATCGTTTGAGCGCGTCGCAGTACGCTGAATTAATTCGAGGAAAAGAAATGCCCGATCTCTACTGGGTTACCGAACTAGGATTAAATGGAAAAAATACGGCAGAAGATACCGTCAAATTCAATGACGCCAACAAAGAAAATATCGATAATACTCCAAATGTAGAGTCAAATATAAATACAAATAACGCAACAAATAATTCGTCGGCGGATAATTCAGATACAAATAATACTGTCGATCAACCAGCACAAACTACAACCGAAACGACAGAAACTCCAGATTCTAAAGAGACAACCGAATCAACCGATTCTCCAGATTCTACAGAAACAACAGAAACTCCGCCGACAACCAATCCGGATCAACAAGACAATCAAGATATACCAGATTCAATAACGCCGGAACCTCCGACTGAAAATCCGCCAAGTTCAGATCCAAACCCGCCAAGTTCGGAATCAGATCAAGAATCCGATTCCCCAAAACCCGACGAAGTCAACCCAACAACTTAACGTAAAGAAATTCAGAATTATATGAGAAAAAATTTTTTGAGTCTAATAAAAGCCGCTAAAACCAAATCACATAATATTAAACACAACGGTTCTTTTTGTTCATTGAAAAAATACTTCAAGAATCGATTCTGAATAGTTACAAAATTTCTTCTTTATTCCTATGCAACAACTAACACAACTAAAAAATGAATACAAATAATCCAAACAATATTGCCGATAAAGACAACGATGAATTATCGGATAAATTATTCACCGATGAAATGCTGTTATCATTTTTTGACGGCGGAGAGTCCGGTCGAGACGAAATGGTAAAGATTTTAACAGAGATCGCAAACAATGTAGAATTGTTAACGGCAATAGAATCTGACGATACAGATAAGATATATCAGATATTGATGCATTCGCATGATTTACTTTGTCGCTCTGTTTTTCGTTATCTTGACGTTGCGGGCAACTTCTTTGAGAATCATCTTGACCCCAAAATTGCGAGTAAGATAGATTTTTCTCAAATTGAATATCTCGCGCCAGACGATATAGATAAAGACCTAAATGAACGTATCGGAGATTTACGTTTTTTAGTGAAATGTAAACCTACAGAATCCGAGCCGGAACGTTTATTGAACGTTACGCTTATTTTTGAGCATCAATCAACATCCGACCCGTTGATGAGTGTCCGTGCTCTTGAGTTGATAGCTCGCGGATTTCGTCAATTTGTGGAGACATACAGAAAGGTTGACGGCAAAGACGTCCCGTTATCGAGTATGAGTTTGCCTTATCCTTTTTTTGTAATTCTTTACAATGGCAAGACGCCGTGTCGTTATAAAAAATTATCTGACATGATTGATATTCCTGAGGGATTTGATAAAAATATACTGAATTTTCCAACGGAGGTAATTGATATCGGCGCGTTGACGGAAAAGGAACTTAATTTAGGTATTCCGATAGTTAGAGCATTGAAGTTAGCATTTTATTATGAGTTGAAAGGAATGTTATCGACCAATTATGCGGATGTTTTAAAGACAATAATACAAGCGAAAAACGACATAAGGGTCAAAGATTTGTTTAGAAGATTTTTACGTTATATTGTTGCCAATTGTATTATTTGGCTCAAGGACATAGAATCAATTGAAAGAATTTATTCAGTTTTAACCCAAACCCCAGAGGAGGCTAAAGCCATGTCAGAATCATTTTTAGCCACGATTCTAAAAAAAGGACGTTTAGAAGGACGTGAAGAAGGACGTGAAGAAGGACGGTTAGAAGGACGTAATGAAGGACGTGAAGAAGGTGGCGTA
>JAITAZ010000205.1 GCA_031283825.1 Planctomycetaceae bacterium
AATAAATAAACCTAAATAAATAATATAATTTTATTGATATTAAAATCGTCATTTCCATTCTCCGCGAATATCAGTTGAATCCGTATTATCCGCGTTTAAAAATTCCCCTAATTATCCGCGTTTAAAAATTCCGCTGATATATTACTATGGTTTTAAAAAAACCGTGAATGGTAACTACTTTTTTATGTTGGTATCAGTCATTGAGATTTTGGCATCTTCCATTACGTGTAAAAGTTCTGATTCTAGTTTTTGACTCAAATCGGTACCGGTTGCGATTTTTGCATTTGACTCTCCAACTAACTCGTCGATTCTTGTTGCTGCCTCGTTAGATGATTTTGCAAGTTTACGTACTTCATCTGCAACAACCGAAAAACCTGCGCCGGCTTTGCCAGCCCTTGCCGCCTCAATCGACGCATTCAACGCCAAAAGATTTGTCTGCCTCGCTATTTTCGATACCGTTGAAATCACATCTGAAATCTCGCCCGATTCTTCCTTTATTTCCCGCATCAATTGTGCCGTATCCTCAACCCGTTTGACCATTCCCTCAATCGCAACAAAAAACGACGACGTAAATTTCTCATGTTTTTCCGCTCTTGCCATTGCAAGTTCCTCTTTGTCCATCAACACGTAATTCTGCTTGCGAAAACATAAATCCGAACGCGATAATCCATTGGATAACGCCGTCGCCATCTCGTCGCACGTATGATAACCGCACGCACCGCAATTAAGAATATCATTCTCGTTTTTCTTTAGGAGGTCGTCTGAATAAATTTTATCTCTTTGCGTCGCTGTTGGTTTCTTGATTATGTTGTTCTCGCTGAGATTCGCGTATCGCCGATCATAAAGCGATTGACGCCAATACTTGTTGATCTCCTGATGAATCAACTCATAATTATCCTCTGACGGATGTTTTTCTTGTTCTTCGTGATAAAGTTCTCTCATTGCCTTGCTTCGGTTCTCTACCAACGATTCCAATTCGTCCTGCGATTCGCTGTGAATATGCTTTGTTCCGGTTCCGCCGTTACAACCAAACTCGCAATTCAAACAGTCAATAAGAAGCGGATTTATCTTTGTCTTCCTTGCGTTGTCCAAGTGATCTAAGTAATGATAAATTCCGGATCCTTCGATCTTGCGTATATTCTCGTCAATTCCGTTTACTTCTCTCATTGCTGTTCTCATAAGTCCGCCGGGAGTTGAAAATAAAACTGCTCGCTCGGCGGCGGGATTGTCATAATCAGTCGGTTCAAAATTATCTAAATTGATTTTTTGTTCCGATAAATATTTTTCTAAATTTGTCATTGTAACGTTGTAATCGCCGAGCTTTGTTTCCTCGAACTCTCGTTTCTTCGCAATGCACGGCGAAATGACGACAAATTTATGATCCGCAAATTGCTTGTAAAATGTCCGCACCATGAGAATCGTGTGAAGCATCGGACTGTGCGCGGGAGCTAAGTATGGAATCAATTCTGGCTTGTAAATTTGGATGTAAGTTACAATTGCCGGACATGGTTGAGCAATTACAAGCTCTGGATTTTTCGCTTTGATATATTCAAGATATGTTTTAACAGTAAGTTCTGCGCCGAAACTTACGTCGAAAATCGCTTTTACTCCGATTGAGCGAAGCCAAGTATTGATTTGAAAATACCGTTCAGGAAAACTAGCCGCAATTGCCGGAGCTACTATCGCGACCATATTGACTCCGCGACGAAGATCGGTCATGAAAGTATCAATGTCGTCGATAATTTCTCTAGCGCCGTGAGAGCAATGCCTTATGCAAGAACCGCAACCAATACAAAGATTATGATTGAGATCAATATACTGACCCGAACTACCGTCATTACAGTAGCGAACCGGACAAACTCGAATACATACGTTACAATTTACGCATCGATCTTTATTGATACGCACAACAGGTGATAATTTTCTCATAAAACTTTAAAACCTTCATTTCTAGCTATGTCGATTGAATTTTTCGCTCTGAGCTTAATTGTTTGAAAAAATCGATTAAGGTAAAGGGCGTCATTTTCATTAAAAATCGACAAAGCAAAGTTTCCACTAATTTAACAAACAACGTATTATAATTTTTAATTAACGCTAACCAAGTATAAGATATTATGTTTAGGTTTTTGTATATCAGGTATTTAAGCTGTTGTTGCGTTAAGTCGCCGACAATTTAAAAAATTACGATTCTATAATCATCGTTGATTTTTAATTTTTCCTTGATGTTTCTTAATAATTTTAACGGTTCAAAAAGTACCAATTTTTACGAAAATTCTAATTGCTTTGTTTAGAAAAAATACTCAGTACCTATAGTATCACAAGATTCTCGCTGTAGCAATATGGAAAATATTATCGACGCCACTGGAAACCTGCGATCTTTTTCTAATTCTAAATAGACGGAAATAGTTAAAAAATTCGTAACAGTTCTGTAGATAGTAACCCCAGATCAGATAGGCGACCTTTCGCCGAAAGGTCGCGTTGGCGATAGCCGACGATAATGTTGATTAACGTTGTAATTGTCTGAACTATGATTTATAGAATTTTATTTCGTAACCGTTAACGGTAACTTTTTTATAAATCAGATCATAGCGTCTCATGAAATATAATAATGGAAAGAATATAATCTCCTCCCTCTTTTGTCCTGTCCAATTTAACTAACTTAACCACCATGAAAAGATAGAAGGCAATTTTATATATCCTACATCTGAGTTTAAAATGAATTTTTAGAAATTCCCCTTTATTATTTCGTATCAATCCAATACAAAATATCGTTAGCGATTTGTTCTGGTGTTAGTTGGTATTGTTGAAGCAGATATTCCTGACTGCCGATATATTTTGTAAATTCCGAAGGTAAACCGAAACGTCTAAAATTTATTTTTGTATCGTATTTCTCAAGCAACACTTCCGCAACCGCTCCGCCAAGTCC
>JAITAZ010000221.1 GCA_031283825.1 Planctomycetaceae bacterium
ATATAAAAAATGGTGAATAGTCCATTGATATGTGTTGTTGTTATATTAGTTATAAAATACCTCTAATAATTCGGAATTATGAACGGATGTTACGCACTTGCTGCGAGTTTTATTTTTTAGTTAGCGACATTCTGGGCTAAATAAAATTGCATTTAAATTATTACGAAATTGTAACTGTTCACAGTATTTTTAAAAACCATATTATTTTTTGGGGGGACATTGGGGACAAAGGGGACACTGGGGACACACTAATTTAAAAAACGTGATTAACGACTCAAAAGAAAAAAACAGCTTTTAACAAAGAGAAATTTTTTTCTTTAAATTTTGTCCCCCACCGAGCCATCAATCCCAGATTTTAAACAAGAATGTTTTCTTTGTACCCTTAAAAAACCATGAACGGTTGCTTGTTTTTTAATCTTTTAATTTTGCTTTTGAGAGGTTTGATTTTATTCTTTTTACCATTCTGAAATCAATTTGTCTTGAGTCGAAATCGGCACGTATTACTTCTACTAATAGTTTGTCGCCTATTTTTAAGACGTTGTTTTGACGTAAACCTACCAACGTTTTTGTGTCTCGCTGGAATCTGTAAATGTCGTCAGTTAAGCCTTCAACCCTGACTAATCCCTCCGCAGGAATCTCCGTTCCTATCACAAAAATTCCATAAGATTCCACATTCGTTATCAACGCCTCCAACTTTTCACCAATTCTTCGACTCATATAATCAATCAACTTTAATTTCTTTAATTCCCGCTCGGCTTCTTCTGCTCTTTGCTCTCTGTCGCTACAATGCTCGCCTAATAGAACTAACTCGCGCATGTCCGGTTTCACATTTACGCCGTCCAAAATCTCATCCAATAACCGATGTATCGCAACATCAGGATAACGCCTTATCGGAGACGTAAAATGACAATAACACTTCGACGCTAACGCATAATGCCCCTCCGACTCCGGCGAATACACCGCCTTCTGCATCGACCTCAAAAGAGAAATATTCACCGCATACTCCTGAGACGTTCCCCGTACCGTGTCCAATAACCTCTGAATAATAAACCTGTCCCGATACAAATCATCCGCCCGCAAATTAGCAATCTCAAGCGTTCTTACAAAATTCGTAAACCCTCGCAACTTTCTCTCCGACGGTCCGCTATGAATCCTCCGCAAAAATAAAATATGTCTCGCATAAATGAACTCCGCCACCGCCTCATTCGCCGCAAGCATACACTCCTCAATTAAACGATTCGAATCATAATAAGGATAAACCCTCGCCCCAATCACAACGCCATTGTCGTCAAGCTCAATTTTCGTTTCAGGAATGTCCAACTCAAGCGAACCGCGTGCAAATCGCTTGCGTCGAAGAATCAACGTGAACTCATGCAACTCCCGCAACAACTCGCAAACATCAGAACGCCATCGACCCGAAAATTTATCCGGCGAATCAAAAAACTCTTGAACCTCGTCATAATTAAAACGCTGAACACTGCGAATCGCCGAACGATAAACTTCCGTATTCACACGAACTCCATCCGGCGTAAACTCAATAAAAACCGACTTCGTAAATCGTATCTTGTCCGGCTGCAACGACGCAAGCGCATTCGATAAAACTTCCGGCAACATCGGAATTACGCGATCCGGCAAATAAACACTTGTCGCCCGATCTTTCGCCTCCTTGTCCAACGAAGACATTTTCGTTACAAAAAAAGTTACGTCGGCAATATGAACCCCAAGTTGAACGTTTCCATTATCCAATCGTTTAAATGAAACGGCGTCGTCAAAGTCTCGCGCGTCTGCCGGATCAATCGTGATAATAATCTCATTCGTCAAGTCAAGACGATTCATCGACGACAACTTCTCGGCGATTTGTTTCTTTGCGGATTTACTCGATATTGAATCTTCTGGAAATAACTTGAAGAATTTCTCGACTTCGTTTCTTGCCGCCGTAAGAGCCGATTCGTTAAAATATTCCGGCAAGTCAAACTGACGCATAATCAGAAGCGAGTCTAAACCCGGAACGCCGTGAGAACCTAAAACTTCTACTATCACAGCTTCGCCGTCGTTGTGAGGAGTAGGGAATTTTACCATCTCGACAACAACTTTATCGCCGTTGCAAGCCGACGACGATAAAGCGTCGCCGACAGGAATACGACGCTTAAAAATCGAACCGTCAATTTGAACAAAAGCCCAGTCGTTAGAAATGACGTAAGTACCAACAAAACGATTCGACGCCCTTTCGATAATTTTTACAATTCGACCTCTCATTTTATGTTCGTCAGGTGCGGCGTCGAAATCGGAATTTTGTTTTTTGCGATTCTTTTTTCGCTTCTTTTTTTCGAGATAATAATTTTGTTCGCGATATTTTTCTCTGTCTCTGCCCATAATTTCGACAGCAACAGTATCGCCGGAGGCGGCGTCTTTTGTCCAATGCGCCGGAATAAATACGTCGTCAGCCGGAAGATCGTCGCCGGACGCGGAGGTGCGAGGTCGAACAAATCCAATACCGGAAGGACGACGTTGAAAGCGTCCGGTGATCAGATGTTTAGAGACAAGGTCAGAGTCGAAGTCGGAGATGTCTTTGTTGATGTTGACGTTGTCGATGTCGTCGAATTTAGAGTCGGAATTTTTACGAGCAGAGTTTGAAGATTGACTCGATTGACTTGACCGTTTCGGCTTGTTTGATTTATTCTGTTTATCTGATTTTTTTGATTTGCTAGATTGTTTTTTTGACGCTGGAATGACGTAATGTTTTTTATCGTATTCTAATTCTCCATCTGACGTCATTTTTGCGATAAGTTGTCTCAACGATGAAAGATCTTTTCGCGAAAGATTGAGAATGTCGATAAATTCTTTTGTTTTAGCAGGACTATAATTTGGATGAGAGATTATTTTCAAAATCTCTGATCGAATTGCATTATGAGGAAATGACATGATAAAAATAAAAATTGTAGGAGTGAAGTTATCCGCTCGCAAATTATTAAATTATTTGCGCGGTTACAAGGAATCGTAAACTATTCAGTCGCAGTATTTTTTTAATGGACTAAAGGGACATTGGGGGTTAAACTGATTAAAAAGACTCAAGAGCGGCATCTTTTGAGTCTTTAATTTCCGATTTCAAACAACGACGTCCCTTATGTCCCTTAAAAAAAACGCGACTGAATATTTACAAAAATTTATTATTTTTAGAAATTGTTCCTTGAAAAATCTCCTTAAAGAATAGCATTGCTATTTCAACCTTTCAGCAGTTGACCATAGACCAGCAGACGGAGTACTTATAAAATAAATTTCTTCACCGTCAGGTAAGATATTAAATCCATTTTTTAATTTATTCGGGTCATATCGCTTTATCGTTTCTTTATAATCAGCATATCCGAAATTAACCAAATTCATGTCCTCTTTTGCAATACATCCGGGCGCATAAACAATATTAAAACGTCCCTCCGACGAACCATGAATCAAATGAGCTGTTCCAACCGCTAAATCTTTTAAATCTCCATTGTCTGGACATTCTCTGTATAATTTCATTACTTTTTCCGTTCCGACATATCCATACTTTCGAATCAAATTATCAATCTCAACTTGCTCGCCAAATCTTTTTAAGCCTGGTGCAATTATCAACAACTCTCCGCCGTCCGCCATCGCCTTTCTTGTACGATAAATAGCCTTGTTCGCAACCCACGTACTGTAAAACTCATCGCCCTGCATAACCGCAACAACCTTTTTCAACGGCGGCGTTACCGTAATATTCTGTTTCTGCGACGCCCTCGCTGCCGCAAGATACGTCTCAACATCGTCGCCCGCATAAACCCCAGAATGAATCAACTCGCCCGCAGAATTATAAGACATCACCACCTGAAAATACGCATCCGGCAAACTACCCAGAAACTCCAACTCCGCCTTGTTATAACACGCCCGAAGAGGCGTCGTCAACACGCCAAGATTATTCTCTATCCCGCAACACGCCGCCATCAAATGAGACGCGCATATCATCTCCTTACCGCCAAGTCCAATAAAATAATTCTTATTGTGATTCGCAAATCCCAAAACCTCATGCGGCACCACATGACCAATATTTAGAATCAAATCCCATTTCTCGTCAAATAATCTATGATTCAACGCAACTGGAATCGCCCAATCCGCCTTGCCGTTAGAAATCTCCTTGACAAAATCAGCAGAAATTTCGCCGACTTTTTTAGAATCCGCCCTCCAATCATGCTTGTAAATCCTCTCCTCCGGCACTGACCCAAACATCCATCTGTTCTGCTCCGGCGTATGAGGAACATGTTGACCAAGCGTCGGAATTAAGACTACTTCAGCATCCTTTGAAAATATTTTGTACAACTCCTCCGTAATATACCCCGCGCCGCTATGCGCACGAGTTATATCAGGCGGCAACAACAAAACACGCTTCGGATTTCTACATATCCGCTCACGAGCAGATTCCGCAAAACGAATCGCTAGATTTATAACGTCTTGCTTTTGTAACGCTCTTTCTTCTTGAAACCACATAATTTATCTCGCTTGAATTTTCAGTTAAATTCGCCCGCTTGACTATCAGAACGCAGGCTTTACGCTTTCAAGCTATCGAATTTCATTTTTTTAATTGGTTATCGTTACAAAAATTTATAACTATTCAACAGATATTTGTAAGAATAATTCAACGACGACTGAATAATTACAAAAATTTACAAAAAAAATTACCCGGCAAGGATTCGAACCTTGGATTAGGGAACCAAAATCCCTTGTGTTACCAATTACACCACCGGGTAATCAACGCATAAACGAAAAATTTCACGCATATTTTATACGAATCGTTCTGCATTGTTAAGGTCAATATGATAACATAACTTTTCAACTGTTGCAGGGGGGGAGTCAACGGAAAAAAATCAAAGACAGAGCGAAATAATAAATCATGTTACGCAGTAGTTGTCCGTCAGTAGGCGTTTATTGATCAGATAGGCGGTAATAGATCAGGTCGCCTACCTGATCTGGGGCAACAAGTGCGTAATATGAGTTACAAATATTCTACGGAATAATTTACCTCTTTATCTTAATATTTTTTCGTAGGTTTTCTCATAGTTGACGCCTAACGATTCGTTTACGATGAACGATAACGTTTGATTGTCCGCGTTAATGTGAAGCGTATGCTGATGATGAGATAAAACCTCGCCCCGACTTAACTCATGCGCAGATGAAAATACATCAAACTCACAATATCTAGAACTCATATCCTCGTCTGATTTGTCAATATCAACGCCCCTATTGTAAACTCTAACAACCTCGCCTGAATACATTGAATTAAAATCTATATTGTCGTTTGACGTTTTTTCTCTCTTGATCCCTCTTCCCAATTCTCTTTCTATTTTTTTCACGATCTCGCCGTTTCGCTGATAAACCTCATTGTTACGCGTACTCACAAAATCAACTCCAGAACCAGAAGGAAAATCATCGCCGCCCTCATCCTCTTTAATTACCTCCGTCTCAAAAAACGCATTGCTTAAATAATCACAATCCCTCGCATACTTCGGCAAATTAAACGAAATCAACGTTAAATTACCATCGCGAAAATCCACCGAACCAAGAAAAGACATCGCCCTACTCCGAGATATGCCAACCTGACAACGCCGCTTACTGTCCGCTCGAAGCAATACCGCCTGCGGTAACTTCCGCAATTGACTATGAGGCGCAAGATCAAAAAAATCTACCCCAAAACTCGGACCCAACTCAATCTCCTGCCCCTCGCGAAACGGAATTATCGCAACCGAATCCACTCCAGTATTCAACATACTTTTTATCTTTATCGATACTAAACCGCAATCTTTAATAAGCGTATCGCCGCGATTCACAATCGTATTACTCGTCTGATACGCAACATAAGACGCATCTATCTGCTCCAACGATACCGCAACGCTATGTCCAAAAATCTCAGCTATCTCGTCTAACTCCATCAATCGAACTATTCGCGATACGTCAAAATTAAACTTCGTGCCAACAACATTACTAAAATTAACAGAACGACGCATCCGAATCTCCGGATCCGGCGGTTCAGAATCCGTTATGAACTTTCCCTCCGTAAATCCCCGCAACGATAATTCGTCTAGTCCTAGCTCTAATCCCGACGCTAATCCCGACGACTTGACCCCAACCACAGAATCACCCGCGCCTTTATGATAAATACTAAATACACCGCAATCAGGCGAAAGAGAAAATTGATCCTCGCCGCCATAAAATTCAAATAAACGACCAGAATCCAAATTAGAACTAATATCCATTCCACTTTCCAATTTGTCTATCTCGCGAACATTCACAAGACCAAAACTATAACCATCCAACCCATCGCAACTACTCGTCATCACACGACCATGCCAATCAGGACAGATCGCAATCCTACCGCCAAGCTGATTACACAACTCTATCACTCGCGTCCGCGATGCAAGATAATTCAACGCTTCTCGGTATGCCAAAATATTAAATCTAAAGTTAAAGGATTAAGGGAAAGGGAAGAATTTCGGAATTGTTTTTTTAACTATTCTGTTGTCGTATTTTTTTAAATGACGTAAGGAATATTAAAAAAATACTACGACTGAATATTTACCAAAATAAAATGTAACCGTTCACGCACGAGAGAAAAATTTCCTAAGCCCTGAAAGGGCGTCTAGCAATAGCGTAGGGCACCGCCCTACGTAGAAATTGCCTAGAAAAACAAGCCCTGAAAGGGCGCAAGCCGTTTAGCGTGAATTTGCTGTCGCCCTTACAGGGCTTCATTTGTCGTGGAAATTCTAACGTAGGGCGTTGCCCTACGCTATTGCTGATTGCCCTTTCAGGGCGTAGGATTTTTTCTCTTGTACATGAACGATTACAAATCATAAATATGAATACCAGAGATATAATTCCAAATTTACAAACCCGTGAACGGTTACATAATTTCAAATCAACGATTGATAGACTCAAAGGGAAAACAAATTTTCTAGCTAAAATATTCCTCCCCAATTTTTATTTTGCTGGAATCCATTTGATTTTGAAAGTTGATTTTTCTGTCGTATTTTCTTGAATTTCATTTGTTGCATAATTTTTTACTTGATCATCGTTGCCGGAGGCTGATATCATTTCGTGTATTGCGTGTCCGGCTTCTACTCGCTCGATGCTTTCTCCATTTGACTTTGCTCTGTTATTTGACGCGGCATAGTAATTCAATCCTACGCTCGCTAGGACTTCGCTAAAATGTTCCGGTTGCTCGGCGGCTTGTAAGAATAATCTCGCTTCGCTGTTTTCCGGCGATAATTGAACCCATTCGTTAATCACTTTAACCGCATCAAAATTTCGACCCTCCGCAAATAACGCCAACGAATACCATCTCAAACAAATCTGATCTCTACATCCGTTTAAATACGCTTTCTCCAACGTAAACAACGCCTCATTCCATCTGCCCGCCGAACCATGACACGCACCCGTTATCGCGTCGCGGATCAAGTCTAATTCTTCGCCGCCAAAAATTATCGCGACTAATTCTCTTGCTTTCGTTTCACATAACTCTGCAATGTAAAGATTCAATAAATGTCGAGTATATTCGGCAACGTCAATTACATTACTCAAATTCAACTCCAAAATCGAAATCGCCTCGTCATTCTTGCCTTGCAAATGTTTCACAAACGCCATACACACAACTGTTATCTCAACTATCCGCAAACGATGCCACACGTCAAGCGAAATTCTACCGTGTTTCACCGCAGTTTCATAAGTCCGCATCGCTAAATCAAAACGCTTCAGCTTCTGCAAATGTTGACCCATAAACAAAAGCAATTGCATGTCAACCGGAAATAAATCAAGTGCATTTACCAACATTCGCGTCATCGGATCGTCGGCAATCGGCGAAAATAATGTCGTTTCCCAAAACAAATAATATCCCTCAAGACGCAAATTCGGAATCGTTGTTTTATCAATCAGTTGAACCAAGTCTCGTCTCGCCTCTACCAACTCGCCTAAATCGAATTTTGCCTCCGCACGATACAATAATTTTTCGTTTTCAATAATCTCGCCGCTTTGCTCAAGTCTTTCTAGCAAATTTAATTTTCGATTTCCGCGTCTGATTAAAAATTCAGAATCGCCGTATTTTGTCGGACAAATTATTCGCCCCGGCGCAGCACTGACCTTTATCAATAACCGCAACGCCATCGGAATAATCGATTCGCGAACTCGTCCGGAAAATCGTAATCCTTTTCGCAAAGGAATCAAACGCGGCGAGATCGTTTCCTCGTCTAAATCATGACGCGACTTGTTAAACTTGGCGAATCGCTGCAACGCCAAAACATAAAGACTATCACGATCCGACTCCGTCTCGATAAATTCCTTAAACTGAGAAATCGTGTTTTCAAGAAATTCATCGCCCGCGTCCATCCACAATAGCCAATCCGCAACTCCGCTCAACTCAATATATTCCAACAACCGATTCCGCGCCGCCGAATAATCGTCCAAACCAACAACAGATACCAATTGACCACTCATCCCAATCGAATCAATATAATCCCGCATCTCGTCTGTCAAGTCGATACCAAGCAAAAATACTTGATCCGAAATTAATTTTGCATTGTCAATAGTTAAGTCAAGCTGATCGGACTCGGAGTCAATAACAACTGCTACCGCAAGTCGAGAATCGTTAATAATAGACATGAAAACCTCACTCATAATTTTTTTAAATTAGCATCTGACAACAATATAATATTCGCCAATTCTCCCCGCTAATCGAATTTCAAATAAACCACCACCCCAATCGCGGACGGAACGCTATAATACTTGATCGTCATTTGACAATAGAAAATTTAACAGTTTTAGAAATTTACCACAAAAGAATTTTTTATAACCACTCACGGATTTTTAATCACGGATAATACGGGGAATTTTAAACGCGGATAATACGGATTTGACAGATATTCGCGGATAATGGAAATGATGCCTTTGTATGGTAGAAATCAATAATTTTAAAAGGATAAAGGGGGGATGCAAGAAATTATTAAAGACTAACTCAATAATAATTAATAATTAATATTTTATTTAATAATAAATAAACCTAAATAAATAATATAATTTTATTGATATTAAAATCATCATTTCCATTCTCCGCGAATATCCGTATTCACTAAAAAAATCCGAATTATCCGCGTTTAAAAATCCCCGTATTATCCGCGTTTAAAAAATTCCGCTGATATATTACAAAAAAATTAATTACCAAAACTAATTTAATAATAATGAATCACATAGAAATAACCGGCGCACGAACTAATAATCTTAAAAATATTTCGCTCAAGATACCTCGCGGCG
>JAITAZ010000300.1 GCA_031283825.1 Planctomycetaceae bacterium
AAAATGAAATATCGAATGCTGTTTGTTTTGGGATTCTGTTCGGCAATAAGTTTGCTGATCTGGAATACACTCGCTCAAACGAAAATTATGTCTGGTAACAACTCAGCTCAGACTAATCAAAAAATTCAGGAAGATCAAAAAATTCAGGCGGATCAAAATGGTCAAGCCGCTAATAAAGAAATTGATCGTTTACAAGTTAAATATCCTGAAACCGCAAATCTGTTCGGAGGTCAAATGGGAATTGAACGAATCGCTCATAGAGCCTCGCCTGCCGAAGCACATCATCCTATCTATAGATCGGAAAGAAAAGCTTCCGCCAATCAGCCGACTTGGCTACAAGTCGATTTGGGAACGCAAAAAAATATCGACGAAGTTAGATTATATCCTCTTATCGTCGGAACGTCTCCGCCTAGACGCTCGCACTTTCCTCTGCAATTTCGAATCGAAACCGATAACGATCCGAATTTTTCGCATCCGCAACTTATCGCCGCACACCTCGATAAAGATTTAATCGAAAAAATCGCAGTCGAGAAAATTGAAAAATTTCAACCCGAAAAAAAAGTCAAAGGACGATATGTTCGCTTAACCGTTACAAAATTAAATACGTCAGATAACAAAAATTTTCTGTACGAATTATGGCGATTCGAAGTGATCTCAAACGGTCAAGATATTGCAACCGGAAGATCGCTTTCCGATTCTGATCGCGGATACTTAGGCAAACACGCATTCCTCCGACCGCGCCGCCCAAACGGAGAAGGCGCAGTTATAAATCAACCCGACAACGTAACTCAACCCGAAACTTGGAAACCAATAAAAACCGATCTCTCCGTTCCTCAAAATAATGTTCGAGTCGATTCCGGCTTGTTTCAAATTGCAATGGAGCGAAACGCTCAATATCTTCTATCAACCTACACGCTCGACGACCTACTTCGCGAATACCGCTTACGCGCCGGTTTGCCGGCTCCAGGAAATCCGCCAAATAACTTTTGGATCGACAAATTACACGGTTCAAACGCCGCACGCGCTTTGATGGGAACAGGAAATTATCTACGATGGAAAGAAAATAAAGAACTACGAAATCTAATGAACGGACTCGTTGACGGAATCGAAGAATGCCGCGACCAAAACGGTTATTACATCATGGGATTTCCTGAACAAAATTTTTTCTTCCACGAAAATAGCGGATACTGCCGAACAATGCTAACACACGGATTAATCGAAGCAGATATTGCCGGAAATAAAAAAACGCTGCCAATGCTGCGGGCGTTTTACGATTGGTTTAATCATTGTCCTTATCTGCCGGAACTAGTCTATCGCGGACACTTCGGACGACAAGGAATTATCGCCAGCTCAAGACTATATAATACGTCTGTCGGAAAACCCGAAGACGTGCAAGTCGTACAGCGTTATTATCAGGAAAATTTCTGGATGGATATGCTAGTTGACCGCGACGTTGACGCTATCTGGAAAATGCCTTACGACCGACCGCATTGCTACTTAATTCCGACGCTTGAATCATTCGCGGATTTGTACAAAGCAACCGGCGAACAAAGATATATCGACGCCGTTCTAGGCGGTTGGGATCTTTATAAAGAATATTATCAACATATCGGAGGCGCAATTTCCGTTTGCGAAGGCGCGCCGTTTCCGCCGAAATCAAATCTACTCGACGGCAGAACGGGCGAACTTTGCGGAAACGTGTTTTGGGCTTTTCTAAATCAACGGCTGCATATTTTGTATCCGCAAGAAGAGAAATATGTCAACGAAATTGAGAAATCAATTTACAACGTGATACTCGCGGATCAAGCTCAAGACGGCGGCATTCGGTATCACACAAAACTCATCAACAGAAAATCAAACGGCGATAAAAAGAATACATGTTGCGAAGGTCAAGGAGCAAGAATTTATTCAGCTCTGCCAGAATTTATTTACACAAAGTCAAAAGACGGAATTTATGTTGACCTATTTCATCCGTCTCAAATCACGTGGGAGCAAAACGGAAAATCGCTAACGTTGGAAATGATTACGCAATTTCCAATCAATAAAGAGGTGAAATTGAAAATGTCGCTTAAAGAAAAAATCGACAGCAATATTCGAATAAGAATTCCGACATGGGCGAGCAAACCCGTCGATATTACAGTCAACGGCGAAAAATTTGTTACCGGAAATTCCGGAACTTACGTCAACATTAAACGCGAATGGTCGAATAACGACGTTATCGCTTTTGAACTTCCTATCGAACTCCGATTGAGCAAATACGAAGGCACAAGTAAACCTTACAACGACAAATCAAGACACGCTCACGCGCTTGAATACGGTCCAATTTTAATGGCGATTACAGGAAAAAGTTTGTCAAACGGACAATTAACCTTGCCCTTTCCCGCGTCGAAACTAATCGAAAAACTTCAGCCCGAAATTAATAATCAAACGCATTTCAAAATAAAAGGCGTCGAAGACTTGACATTAAAATTTATCCCCTACTACGAACTCGAAAACGAACCAATGACTTGCTTCACGTTCTTCACGGAAGATTAAAAAAAATTTTTTGACAATCGTAGAGACGCAATGCCTTGCGTCTCTATTGTGGTTTAGCCTAAATTCGATCAAAAGATCATCGATGGAGACGCAAAGCATTGCGTCTCTACTAACGGTTTTTGTAATATATCAGTGGAATAATTTTACTGGACAATTTGTAATATATCAGTAGAATTTTCCAAAACGTATTTTAACTGTTTCCGCGAACCTCATTTAAAACCTAATTTTTCTTACTATTGTTTAAAAACCTCAGTAGCAATGAATCCCCCAAAAACCAACCTCATTACCTCATTATTCGTTTACGTTTTTAATGAGGTAATTAAATAACAACCCCGTTTTTTACGGGTTTTTTACAGGTTTTCAGGGAAATCGTGCAATTTTTCGTGTTCTTTTTCCGACACAACCGTTTCTAAACACTTTGCCTTGATCGTCCGCTCGGATATCCATCGACGCATCTCATCAACAGGGAATAATACACGCCTGCCTATATTAACATGAGGTAACTCACCACGCTTTTCAAGATTCCACACCGTCTTCACCGATACGCCCAACATTATCGCCAACTCATCAGCTTTCACCAATAATCGCTCAAGTCCATCCGCATTCAATCCAATCTCCGACATGATTTCTCCTTTTATTTTATCCCAAGAAAAAAACAACACAACCAAGCCCACTACTACTCTATCAAATTAAATCGTAGATTTGCTACAAACGAGTCAACATCGCAATCAATGAAAACCGAATACTTTTTGTCTAACAAAATCTAACGTATTATGTTTTTACGTCTAATATATTCTATTTTATCCCAACAATGCAACATTAGAGATTGCTCTCTAATGCAGGTGGTATCTCACAAATCGCGCGTAGGAATATCCCGCGTGCGCCGTTATAATCGCGGTCAACTGTTTGACCGCCCGATGTAAAATATATTTTGCGCCGCCTACGTTTTTTATCTCGCCAGTCCAACTTGCTGTCTTCGATGTATAAGCCTCATCTTGGTTGATCACTATCACACCAAGTTCTTTCGCCTTAAACTTCAAAAACTCTTGAAAACGATAATGGGAAAACGTAAGCATCGCCCTAACACTTTTAGCCGTAATCTTTCGCGACTTCTTTTCTGACATCTGTTTCGTTGCAAATTTTGGAATAATGATTACATCAAAATTCATGCACAAAAATCTAGCTACTTTATGATGCAATTCATCTATTAAATCGTGAATTTTCCATCGCATACGCTGTTCTGCTTTACGCATATTGTGCCGACTACGCTTGTTTTTACACTTCGTCCGACGGCTTATCAAATCATCCAACCACTTGCACAAACGCATTATACGACCAAAATTCTGCAAACCAATCTTGCCACAACAAACATCAGAAAAGAACGTTACAAAACTTCTTATACCAGGATCAACAGATACCACCCGAACTTGGTTATCGTTACGAGGCTTTTTCTGCTCTACAGGTATCCCTACTGGTCAATGGAAAGCATTCGTGGGACACTTGCGGGGAGAAAAACGTGGGACAGCAGTTGCCATGTTATAATTCTTGAAAAAATAGTTAGGTCAAATTTACCTTTTCAGGAGAAAAAAGATGAGTATAAAAAAATCAGTCCTCAATATTTCGTAAACGATACGAGATGGTAGCGGCTTATCGACGTGGTAAGTCTATTCGCGAAGTTGCTTGTTTATTTCATGTTGGCAAGTCAACAGTTCAACGATGGGTCAAACACGCTGGTGATCAACGGTTGGCACGCGTTGATTTCAA
>JAITAZ010000384.1 GCA_031283825.1 Planctomycetaceae bacterium
CAGATCAGGTAGGCAACCAGATCAGGAGCAGCAAGTGCGTAACATGAGTTACGATTTGTTACTATTGACAATTCAAATCGCTTTAGTAACATTGTTCGCCTTTGAGCGATTAGGCTTGATCATGATTTCTCAAACGCGAAAAAAATTTTACAAAAAATATCACCAATTTTACTAAAGGTAAATTAAAAATGATCTGCGTAACTATAGCTTGCGGCAGCCATACGCGAATGGTTCAAGAACAGAATAAACTCGCTTCAGAAGGAATTCAACTCGTTGAATTGCGTCTGGATTTTTTACGCCGAGAACCAGACTTTTCTCGTTTGCTGTCCTCTCGTCCAGGCGCGGCAATCGTTACGGCACGTCGTAAACAAGACGGCGGAATGTGGAACGAATCAGAATCTAAACGTCTATCTACGCTTCGCTCAGCTATCGTCGCTCAACCCGAATTCATCGACCTCGAATTAGACGTCGCCAGAGAAATAGAACGCTTCGGATCAACAAAACGAATTATCAGCTACCACGATTTCACTCAAACCCCAAATCTCGACAAACTCTACAACGACATGGAATCCAATGACCCAGACATAATCAAAATCGCAACTACTCCACAAACCGTCGATGACATGTTTCGACTAATGAAATTTGTCAAAGAAAAAAATCAACTCGCAAAAGAATCAGGTGATAAACTCTCAGGAAAAGGAAACGGAATCCGCGTTATAGGAATCTGCATGGGAGAAATCGGTAAAGCTACACGAATCCTAGCTAAACGATTCGGTATGCCATTCACTTACGCAACCTTCTCGCGAGAAAGAATTATCGCGCCCGGAATCCTCGTTTACGACGAACTCCTAAATTTATATCACTACGAATCAACCAACAACGAAACCGCAACATTCGGAATAATCGCAAACCCAATCGGTCATAGTTTAAGTCCGCTAATTCATAACAAATCTTACGTTGGACAAAATATTAACGCCGTTTACGTCCCCTTTCAAATCGAATCCGCAAACGACGTCCGCCACTTTATCGACCACGCTGAAGAATTCGGCATTTGCGGCTTGAGCGTAACAATTCCTCACAAAGTTACTGTCGTTGAAAAATTAACCAAAATGGAACCGGCAGTAGATAAAATCGGCGCATGCAATACAATTGTTTTCAAAAATAAAGAACGACTCGGTTATAACACCGATTACACAGCGGCAGTCTCAAGTATCGAAACCGCTATGGGAGGAGATATAAAAAATGAATTAGGAATTTTACAAGGTAAATCCGCTCTAATTTTAGGCGCAGGAGGCGCCGGAATGGCACTCGCTTACGGTCTGAAAAAACGAGGCGCAGTCGTTACTGTTACAGACGCAAACAACGAAAAAGCCGTAGAACTATCAATTCAAATCGGTTGCGAAACAGTTCAATGGAATGACCGTTACACTATAAATCCCGAAATTCTCGTCAACTGTACGCCCGTCGGAATGCATCCAAATATAAACGAATCGCCTTTCGATAAAGATAAATTGTTCGCCGGAATGATCGTTTTCGACGCAGTTTACAATCCAGAAAACACGCTGTTAATTAAGTCGGCAAAAGAAAAAGGATGCAAAGCCGTAAGCGGAGTTGAAATGTTCGTAGGTCAAGCATGTTTACAATTCAAATTATTCACAGGCGAAAAAGCATCGGCGACCTTTATAAGAAAATTAGTAAAAGACGCTATCGCCGCTGGGATTTAGTTGTAGTAGCTGTAGTAACAATTCAGCTGATAGTAATCCCAGATCAGGTCGTCTAACAGATCGTAAAATATTCTACAACTGAATAATTACCAAGTTTTGAATCACACATAAACAAAAGAAAAAATAATTTATGTCCCAATCTCAATTATTACCGATCTCTCGCGAAGAAATGCTTGCTAGAGGTTGGGATGAAATCGACGTTGTATTCGTAACAGGAGACGCTTACGTAGATCATCCGGGTTTTGCAACAGCGATACTTTCGCGATTACTTGAATCGGCGGGATTTCGTGTTGGAATAATTCCTCAACCGGATTGGCATTCGGCGGATGCGTGGAAAATATTCGGTCAACCGCGATTAGCGTTTTGTATCTCTGCGGGAAATATGGATTCAATGGTGAATCACTACACGGCAAATCGAAAAGTCCGAAACTCCGACGCCTACTCGCCTAACGGTCAAATCGGACTTCGACCTGATCGTGCAACTCTAGCGTATTCTCAACGCGC
Source organism: Planctomycetaceae bacterium (assembly GCA_031283825.1). GTDB lineage: Bacteria > Planctomycetota > Planctomycetia > Pirellulales > Thermoguttaceae > WRKP01. The sequence continues at coordinate 2,229 of JAITAZ010000384.1, forward strand.
GCGCGAAGCGTTTCCAGATTGCGCGGTAATTGTCGGAGGAGTCGAAGCGAGTCTGCGTCGTTTTGCTCATTATGATTATTGGAGTGATAAAATCAAACGTTCTATCGCCTTAGACGCAAAATCCGATCTGTTAATTTACGGAATGGGCGAATCTCCGTTGCTTGATGTTGTCAATAAATTGCGGGACGGCGAGACGATTCAGAATATTCACGATGTGCGCGGAACGGTTTACAGACTAAAGCAAACCGACGACCTTCCAGCTGAATCGGCGAATATTATTCATCTGCCAAGCATGGAAGAAATCGAAGAAGACAAATTATTATTCGCCCGAATGACCCGACTGATTTACGACAATTTGAATCCGTACAAGGAAATTACGTTAGTTCAAGAACACGCGAAAGAAGCGGTTGTTGTTAATCCTCCGGCGTTTCCGTTGAGTCAAGTTGAAATTGATAAAATTTACGATTTGCCTTTTACTCGTCAACCTCATCCGATTTATGCGGAGCGAGGTCAAAAGATTCCGGCGTGGGACGTAATTAAAAATTCGATTCAAATTCATCGCGGATGTTTTGGCGGTTGTTCGTTTTGTTCGATTTCGGCGCATCAGGGCAAGTTTATTCAGAGTCGTAGTAAGAAGTCGATTATAAACGAGGTCAAGTTGTTGGCGGAACAACCCGATTTCAGCGGAATTATCAGCGATCTAGGCGCGCCGACCGCGAACATGTACGAGCTTTATTGCTTGAACGAAACGGCGAAAAAAAGTTGTAATCGCGTTTCGTGTTTGTTCCCTGAACAATGCGGAAATCTGAAAACGGATCACGGCGAGCTGATAGATTTAATGCGCGAAGTTCGAGCTGTTCACGGGGTTCGTCAAGTTTTTATCGCTTCGGGCGTGAGGACAGATTTGGCGCAACTTGATTCGCGTTATATTTCGGAGTTGGTTGAATTTCATGTCGGCGGACATTTGAAAACTGCGCCCGAACATACTCATTCTAAAGTGTTGGAAATTATGCACAAGCCGACATTTGACAATTACTTAAATTTTTGTAACGAATTTTCGCAACACAGCGGAGACGCGGGCAAAGAACAATATCTTGTGCCGTATTTGATGGCAGGATTTCCCGGAACGTCGTTACAAATTGCGATTGACGCGGCGGTTTGTCTCAAGCAGAATAATATTAGGTCGGAGCAGGTTCAGGAGTTTGTGCCGTGTCCGGGCGAGTTGGCGACGTGCGTTTATTATACGGGCGTAGATCCGCTAAACGGAGAGCAGATCTTCGTGCCAAAAAAATTAAGAGAAAGAAGATTACAAAAAGCTTTGCTAATGTTTCACAAATCAGAAAATTATCACGACGTAAAAACCGCTTTGCACGAAGCACATAGAGAAGATTTAATCGGTTCAGGGCAGAATTGTCTTATTTCGTCTTATCCGCCCAAAGCCGAATCGTTGCGGAGGACGTCGCAAGTTAAACGATTGCAAAAACAAAACGAAAAAGAGAAAAAAGAAAAAGAAAAACGACGCGAAACGTTTGCTTTAGCCGCCGCCGAAGCCATACAAAAAAAATTACAATCACAAAATCAAGATTCAAGAAATGACAATTTCAAACGAGACGACTTCAAACGTGATAGTTTTAAACGCGATGATTTTAAACGTGAAAGTTCAAGACGCGATAATTTTCAACACGAAAGACCAAGACGAGACGATTTTCAACGCGAAAGACCAAGACGAGACGATTTTAAAAACGAAAGACCAAGACGAGACGATTTCAAACGTGATAGTTTTAAACGCGACGATTTCAAACGAGAAAGACCAAGACGAGACGACTTCAAACGAGAAAGTCCAAGACGAGACGATTTTAAACGAGAAAGTCCAAGACGAGACGACTTCAAACGAGAAAGTCCAAGACGAGACGATTTCAAACGAGAAAG
>JAITAZ010000436.1 GCA_031283825.1 Planctomycetaceae bacterium
AATCATCAGAATCAGGAATCTCGCTTTTGGTCGGATGTCGCGAACAAGTACGATCTGCCGGTTGCCAAACGCTCAAAGTTCAACGATAAAACAAAACAGACATTGTTCAACATAGACGAATAAATTAAAAATAAACACGTTAATAAAAATGAGAAACAATCGACAACATTAACACAGAAACAGAAAAGACGATGAACAGGGAGAAATCGAAGTCGGGAAAGTAATTGAACAAATGAAGGAAGAGATTAAGATAAGAAAATTATAAGAATAGTAAAACTTATAATTATAAAACGCAAATCAATAAAATGTTCGTGAAATTTACAAAATTGGAGAGTGAAAGTGTATCGTTTTTCTCAATCAAAAATTATTCCGTATCAAGATTGTCAAACATTTGCTCAACGAGTTGCAAACGAATTTGATTTTGAAACTGTTAATATTCGTTGGCGTGATAAGTGTCCTGAAAGTTCTGAAGAAATTTTAGTGCGAGCAATCAGTCCAGATACTGTAATTGCTTCTTCTCTTTGGCGGTCGTTTCGTTTTATTGATTTGTTTGCCGGAATCGGTGGAGTTCGATTAGGTTTTGAAGCGGTTGGCGGACAATGCGTTTTTTCTTCCGAATGGGATGAACTCGCTCAACAAACTTATCAATCGAATTTTGGCGAGAAGCCTGTCGGCGATATTACAAAAATCGAAACGGCGCAAATTCCAGACCACGATATTTTACTTGCCGGTTTTCCGTGTCAACCGTTTAGTATTATTGGCAAGCAAGAAGGTTTTGCAGATACGCGAGGAACTTTGTTTTTCGAAATAGAACGTATTTTACGCGATAAAAAACCAACCGCATTTTTGCTTGAAAATGTCAAACAATTTCGCACGCATGACAATGGTCGAACTTGTAAAATCGTTTTAGATAAACTTCGCGAGCTTGGCTATCACACGCATATTACAGTATTAAACGCCCTGAATTTTGGAGTCGCTCAAAAACGAGAACGAACAATTATAGTTGGTTTTTTAGAACCGTTGACATTCTGTTTTCCTAATCCTTATCCGTATCGTCCTGACTTAAAAGATATTTTAGAAAAAGACAACGAAGTCGATAAAAAACTTTTCGCCTCCGACATGATTTGCAAGAAACGATTAGAACGCTTAAAAGAACAAGGACAAACTCCGTTCTACCCGTCGATGTGGCATGAAAATAAAGGCGGACACATTGGAATACATCCGTTTTCGTGTGCGTTGAGACATAATGCCTCTTATAATTATTTATTGGTTAATGGAAATCGCCGACCGACAGGAAGAGAAATGTTACGTTTTCAAGGTTTTCCAGAAACGTTTAAGATTACCGTACCTCATTCGGCGATTAGAGCGCAAGCCGGTAACTCTGTCGCTGTCCCAGTAATAACGGCAGTCGCCGCCGAGATGATAATGTCGCTTCGTAATAAAAAAATAACCTCGCCGCCTCAGATTATGCTTGAACAACAATTTTTATTTTCATTTGATAAAAAAATAAATCATGGAATCAAAACAACGATTAGATAAACTTATCAAAAAAAGTCGGGCAGATTTATATAAACCAATTGCCATCGCTGAGATTTTGTATCGATATCGAGTGGAGAAATTGGATATTTATAATAAGGAATCATACCGCCGTAATTCTTATGAATGGATGCGAGACGTCATTTGGGAATTACATCGTAAAACAACGCAGCTTAATTCCAGATATTGGGATCAACTTTTTGATGAAGACGTTTTACCACCGCATCTGATTTGTGAGTTAGCCGAATTTAATGTTAAAAATAATGGACTTGTTGAGGTTTATATTTATGCACAAATTCAAGAGAAGTATAAGGCTTTTGTAGAACTTCGCGAAAAATTGGAAACGATGCCGATAGAAAATTTTTCTCTTGATACATTTTTGGGATTCTTTGAAGATAACGCTAAATATAAAGGAAGTATTGATAAAGCATACGAGATTATGGTTTATGCGTTATTTAATACGATTGTTCGCGAGTTGCAGGCAACGGTAACGTTATCTATTGCCGAATCTAAAAGAACGGTATTAGAGGAATTTGAGGACTTTGCTCGTCTTGTTTTGGGGATTGACGTACAACATTTAAGTATTGAAAAACCAGCAAGATTATTTCGTGTTGGAACGGCAAACGCTAATGATGCAGGTTTGGACATGTGGGCAAATTTTGGACCCGCGGTTCAAGTTAAACATTTATCGTTACGGACGGAGCAAATGGTTGATATATGTAATGGGGTTCGTGCGGATCAATTAGTCGTTGTTTGTAAAACTGCTGAAGCAGAGACAATTCAATTGATGATTGAGCAACTAGGGCTTGCTGAAAAATTACGCGGTATAATTACAAAAAATGATTTAGATATCTGGTATGCTAAATGTTTTCAGGAACAATATCGCGAAACAATAGGACGCGGCGTGATTGATTCTATAACAGAAGAAATGAAACTTGAATTTCCTCTTTCTGTTTCAGAATCGTTTGAAAAATTTTTTACGGATCGTAATTATGCAACTAATATTTTGGTAGATGATTGGACTGTAGAGTAAAAAATTTCAACGACTACGCGAAATTGGCAGAACAAAAATTCCGTGAGCAAAATATAAGGATGACAACAGATGTGCGCAGCGAAAAAATCAGAGTCAAAGTTCGCGAAGCTCGACTAGATTTAGTTCCCTACATTGCCGTAGTAGGCGCAAAAGAATCAGAATCAAACACCGTCGCGCTAATAAACAGAAAAGACGATGAACAGGGAGAAATCGAAGTTGGGAAAGTTTTAGAGATGGTGATTGAGGAAATTAAAATGAGAAAATTATAGGTTTATTGAAAAACCGTCTAATTGAATTTTGTTAATATTTGTAACACAATTTGCTCGCAACTCATTAATCGCCTTTTTACCAAAACAAACCAAATCCTCAAAAATAAAAACATTTTAAAATAATAGATAGTTAAAATGAAATCTCAATTAACAATTCCTTTGATGATTGACGAGGCAAGACAATTTTGTTTTACTGAAAGTAGATTCGATAATAACGAACTTTACAGAGTAACAGATGGTAAAGCTGTTGGAACATTCGTTGAACATAAATTTCAACATACGCTTTCTGAAAAATATGAAATTATTATTGGAAATTCTGCCAAAGGTATTGATTTTCCTGCTCCAGAGATCAATACCGATATTAAGGTATCGTCAATCCGACAACCGCAATCTTCTTGTCCGTTCAAATCGGCGGAACAGAAAATTTTCGGTTTGGGCTATAATCTTTTACTCTTCGTTTATGATA
>JAITAZ010000473.1 GCA_031283825.1 Planctomycetaceae bacterium
GAATAATGTTTTCGTTGCTTAACGTAATAGAACACGACCCAATCGAAACGCCGACATTTTATATCACCGGCTCTTTCAGAGACAGCAAAGTGTACGTAGTCGCCCCAACGGTAATAGATGAGTTCACCCTAGAAAATACGTTTAATAACGTGCAAGTTTGTAGGTGAAAATCACTTCGTGTTGAGTTTTGTGGGGGGGCTTTTGTTATTCTTCGGGACGTGTATAATCCCCGCGAAATATCTTTGTTTCTCGCAAAAACCTTAACCTAATTCTGAGAAAAACGCCGATATTACCCCTAACATCTTTTAACAAAAAACAGGAGAAAAAAAATGAACGGAGAAGAATTTGCTAGATACTTGCTGGACAAACACGATAAAAAGGGGCAGCGATTTGACGATATGCAAGTACAAAAATTAACTTATATTTGCCACGGATTTTTTCTTGCAGGCGATATTGATTTGATCACAGAAACGCCCCGCGCGTGGCTTTACGGTCCTATTTATCCGACTATGGCGCATTGGTTCGCTGTAAACCCCGCCGTAATAGACTCGCCGCCAAAGTGTAAACCGACAATAATAGACGAAATCGAAAAGAAGGGTGGCATCGGCGTTATTGATTCTGTATTAGCAAAATTCGCCGATTGGACGGGGGCGAAATTATCCGCATGGACGCATGAACCCGGCAGTCCATGGGCACATGCAATGTTGAAAACGGGCAAACTAGATAGCCCGTTAGATTTGAATAGAATAAAAGATTATTTTAGGGCAATGCAATAATGCCAGATAATGCACAATCAGTTGTTTTTAATGACAACGACAAAATTTGTGGTAACTTTACGACTACAGGTAACAATACCAACGTTAAACGCTCGATAGAGTCCATAGAATACGACGGTTTCAAAGAACAAGAAATTGAAAAACTCACCATAGAAAATGAAACGCTCAGAGGGGACAGAAAAATGCGAGGAGTATTAATGGCTAGACTGTACCGCGTCTCTTTATTGTGGTTAGTTTTTACAGGGATAGTCGTCTTGTTGTTGGGCGCTGATTGTATCTGTTTTCATCTTGACACGCCTGTAGCCATTGCGTTTATCACCACGTCGCTTAGTATTGTTTTAGGCGCGTGGATAATTGGTTTGCGATATTTCTTCCATCGCAAGCCTTGATTAAAAATCCAATTAATCTTTCAGACATAATCCCAGAGCTTTCGCTCTTTCTTCTAGTTGTTCTTGTGGGAACTTCTAAAAACTAATTTTAGAAGGAACGCGGGCGTCCCGCCTGCATTATTTTTTGGCAAAAAACGCCTAAAGATGCGGTCGAGACGACCGCGATCCTAATAAAAATAAATTTTACATGAGGTTTTTAGAAGTTCACGTAAACAATTACAAAAATACCCCAATTCCGAATTTTAAAACTGTGAATAGTTACAAATGATTTTATTCGCGGACGGTTTCAAATTTATGATTATTGTATTCGCTTATCTGATGTAAAGATTTTAAACGTTTTAATTCTCGTTTTAATAGATATATCGCGAAAATGAAAGTACCAAAATCACAGACCGGAACAGCATACCAAATTCCGTCTAGTCCGTCGCCACTTAGAATCTGCTCGAAAAATATCGGCAAAATAATAACCAACGGAAGAAATAATACTACCTGACGAATCAATGTCAACATAATCGCCGTCTTAGATTGACCATTCGATTGAAAATATCCTGTCATAACTATCACCACTCCAGCTAACGGCAACATACTAACAAAAATTTTTATCGCCCGAATCGCAATATTTAACATCTCTACATCCTCCGCAACCTTCTTGTTCACAAACGGCGATAGAATTATATTAGGACAAACAAAAAATACTAATACACAAATCAACGTAAATATCGTTACACATATAATCGCTAACTTCAACGTCCTCGCCACCCTCTTAAACTTGCCCGCACCAATGTTATATCCCACAATCGGTTGAACCCCCTGATTCAACCCAATAATCGTCAAATATACAAACATCGATACAATAAACACAATCCCAAACGCACTTACCGCAATTTCTCCGCCCTTCACAATCCCCCGCATCTGACCAAACCTCTCACCATAAAACATAAGCTGATTCATCTGCAACGCCTGCAAAACACACGCCACCGCCTGCATAATAAACGGAGGTAACCCCAACATAAATACCTCCTTCGCTAAACTAAAATCTACACGGAAATATTTTAATCGCCACTTCAATACCGTATTCCCAGAAATATAATGAAACACAACCCAACACGTCGAAAAAAACTGAGCAAGCAACGTCGCATAAGCAGCACCCCAAATCTCCGTACGAAACTGAACCAAAAAAAGCCAATCAAAAAATATATTCAATAACGCCGCTATCAATATCGTTATCATCGCAATTCGCGGCTTGCCCTCGCCACGCAAAAAACCATTCACCCCAAAAGACATCTCATGAAAAAAAAAGCCACATACCATCACCGAAAGATACTCCTTCGCATAAGGCATCACCGATGAACTCGCTCCAAAAAGACGTAAAAGAAACTCCCGCGCAAAATGACCAATCAACATTATTACCACCCCCATAATAATAAAAAGAACTATCGATTGACCAATTATACGCTCCGCCTCGTCATTATTACGCTCACCAAGACGAATAGAAAGAAGTACATTCGAACCAATACCAACCGTCATCCCAAACGCAAGCATAAGCGTAAATAACGGCATCGTTATCGTAACCGCATTTATCCCATCAAGACCAAGCGTCTGACCAACAAAAATTCGATTTATTATCCCATGCGACGCGGTTAAAAGAGTCGCCGCTATCGCCGGAATCGAAAACTCCGCAAGAAGCGCCAATATAGACCGCTCGCCTAATTGACGAGTCTTCATTATTATTTGTACCTCAACTTAAATTATTCGTAAACGTTCACGGAATTTTTTATCGCAAAATTAAAACGTGAATAGTTACAAATTAACAAATGTAGAGACGCAATGCCTTGCGTCTCATTGTTCGATCAAAAGATCACCAATAGAGACGCAAAGCATTGCGTCTCTACATTGGGTTTAGCAATTTTAAAACGCAAAAGTCCCTAATAAATTGTTACAACGCAAAATCCAAAATAAATTTTCCGACTAATATTACATAATTCCGAATTTAAAAATCCGTGAACGGTTACAATTATTCAAAAGCGTTTTTTAAATGCTGAATGCGGAATTATAGTAACTGTTTAGTTGCCGGCTTTTTTAAAAAGACAAGAAGAACAGTAGGAACTTTTAGGACGTTAGGAACAGCGTTTTTTGAAATGGAAATTAAAGACTCAAAAGATTTTGCTCTTGAGTTTTTTCAATCAGATTAAACTTGAAACGTTTCTTTTGTCTCTTAAAAACTGCGACTGAATAGTTACGAATATACTTTGCCGCACGCACAACATTGATAACAATTCTATACGCTCGCTCTAATCGCACAAGAGACCATACTCGAAAATCAAAACTCAAAATTCCGCCAACACGTTTTCTAACCAACACGTTTTCTATTCGCGACTCCCCCTCCCCTTTGCGTCGCGATTCGGTATGGTATGATTTTTCGACTTTAGAATTTCGTAATATATCAGTGGAATATTTGTTTTTGTAATTATTATCAAGGCGATGAAAGACGAACCTTATTTTTACCTTATTAAAAAACAAACACGGATAATACGGGGAATTTTAAACG
>JAITAZ010000511.1 GCA_031283825.1 Planctomycetaceae bacterium
CGCCGAAAGGTCGCGTTGCCGAAGGCAACGATAAAATGGATTCGACAATAATAAAATCAATTCAGATTTACCGTCGGCTAATGCCGACGCGACCTTTCGGCGAAAGGTCGCCTACCTGAGTCGGCGGTCGCCTACCTGATCTGGGGTAGCAAGTGCGTAACATGAGTTACTAAGTCCTGCAAGGACGACACTTTATAACGCAAAAAAATTGTATTTCGTTCTGAATATCAAGTATCGTCCCTAGCGGGACTTTTAAATGTGTTATTGCTGTTACCGTATGCTAAAGCATACGGTTAATAATGTACTGTCCTTGCAGGACAATGAAAAATAAAATTGTCCAATAAAATTATTCCACTGATATATTACAAATTTTCTCTGTGTCCTCTGTGGTTAAAAATGAATTTTTATAGATTCCCTTTATTTAATTCTTCCGCCGTGTTGATTACCAATTTTAGATTTGATAATAGTTGCGGTAACTTGAAAGGCTTGAAGATATAACCTTTTACTCCGGCGGTTTTGGCTCTAGTCATTACGTGTCCTCCGTCGTGTCCGTATCCGGTCATGTAGATAAACGGCACAAATTTTAATTGCAATGTCTGACAAACCATCTCATAAAAAGTATATGCCGACATGTCAGGTATTTTGACATTACAAATGAAAGCGTCATATTGCGTGGTTTCTAACATTTTCAAAGCGTTTCCTCCATCGGCTACAGTCTCAACCGTACATCCATAATAGAATAGCAACCGACTCAAATGCGGTCCTAACGATTCGTCTGCGTCAATTACTAAAATTCTTTTGTTGCGTAAAATTTCATAAGCGTTACAATCAATTTCAGATTCTTCTCTCGGCAATTCCGGCGTAATAATCGCTACATGCTTTTGAAAAACGCTTTGAATATTACGCGTATTATTTTGTATAACATGAAGTCCCTCGCTGATTCTTTCTCTTAGATTTTTAATTATATCCTGCAACTCTTCTACCGTTGGATTATTGCTTATAATAACGCTGTCTATCAGTTCTTGTTGTAAAGTCGTACACTCCCCAAGCGTGAGATTTAATGGCGCATAAATATCACAATAAAGCGTTTCAATACTACGAAACGCAATGTCTTTTTCTTCAAATGAAATTAATTCTAACGTGTGAATTGCATAAGCAACGTCGGCGGCGTAGATTTCTAATCTTTTCAAGTCGCTTTCGTTGAACGCATTTCGCCGCTTACTCTCGACATTAAACGTGCCTACAACTTTACCATGATAAAGCAACGGCACTGTAATAGAACTCTGCGCGCCGGGGATACCTTCAATATAAAAAATGTCTTCAGTCGGGTCTTCCATCAAGTAACTTTTCGCATGATATGCAACCCAACCTGTAATTCCGTTTCCTTCTTGTTTTGCGTAAAGACGTCTTTTTACGGCGGCGTCTGTCATTCCCGTCGCTAACAACGGTTCGAGTAATCCGGATTCGCGTTGAGACAAAAGCCGTATTTCAATAGTGTCATATTTAAGAATTTCTTTAGTGTATCGCGTTATTTTTGCCCGTAAAATATTGATACGTTCGACAGCGGAAAGTTTAGCAATATCGTTTTGAGTTATATCGGCTAATTCTTTTCCGGCTTCGCGTAATTTTATTTTGAATACTTCCTCTTGATATTGATTTGTTACGTCGCGCAGTTCGACGATGAAATTTACGATATTATTATTGTTATCGAGTACGGGAGTCGTACTCATGTTTAGAAATCGTCCGGGTTTTTTTTGGCAGATAACAGTAAAAGACGGTTTATGAGTGCGACGAATTGTATCAAACGGACAGAAATCAGGACCTCTAAGTTCGGGACGACCAAGTGGAATGTAGAATCGATTATTTATTAAATTATCGGTATCGCACCAATCTCTAAATTGGCGATTACACCAAAGAATCTTTTGATCAGTACCGACCCACACGATTGCCGTTGGTATATTTTCTAGTACTTTCTGTTCTTGATTAGTTGTCGGTTCGGTTATTTTTTGGGACGTTGTGTCTGTCATAATTTACCTCTCTGTTTCCGCTTGCGTTTTAAGCTGTTCGCGATTAAATCGGAATTAAATTACAAGCGTAATACTATTATAAAGATTACCTATAAATATAACGTGCAAAACGTAAAAAACAAACTCAATCAATATGCTTATCAAAATTAATCGTCTTATTAAAGTAAGCTAATTGTTACAATCGTTAAAATAAATATCGTCAGAATATTCGTAACAATTAATCAGAAAATTTTAGCGAATTTCGTAATATATAGTGGAAAATCGTAATTATTCAGTAGGCAACTATTGATCGATGATTGCTATCGACTGAATTATTACGTTTTTTTTAGGGGACTTATGGGACAAATGGAACGCACTAATTCAAAAAACATTCGTAGAGACGCAATGCTTTGCGTCTCTATCGGTGATCTTTTGATCGAACAATGAGACGCAAGGCATTGCGTCTCTACATTTGTTAATTTGTAACTATTCACGGTTTAATTCTGCGATAAAAAATTCCGTGAATGGTTACATTTATTTTTATTAGGATCGCGGTCGTCTCGACCGCATATTTAGGCGTTGGTCATGCAGGCGGGACGCCCGCGTTCCTTCTAAAATTAGTTTTTAGAAGTTCCCTTATGAACGTGAACGGTTACAGAAAAATAATATGGTTTTAAAAAATCCGTGAACGGTTACAAACAAATTTTCTGCTGAGATATTTTCTGCTGAAATATTACAAAAAGCCGAAATAATTTTTTGCATTATTGTAACAAATATTCTCAACCATCTTGCCGACTAAATTATAATCTTTGGGAATCAGACCTTGTTTCATGTCTTTTCCTAACAAATTACAGAGAATTCGGCGGAAATATTCATGTCTCGTATAAGATAGAAATGAACGGCTGTCCGTCAACATTCCAACAAATTTACTCAATAACCCTAAATTTGAAAGCACGTTTAACTGCGTCTCCATGCCGTCCTTTTGATCCAAAAACCACCAGCCGCTGCCAAATTGCATCTTGCCAGATAAACCGCCGCCCTGAAAATTGCCTAACATCGAAACCAACATCTCATTCGACGACGGATTAAGATTGTAAACTATCGTCTTCGGTAAATTATTACCTCTGTCAAGCTGATCGAAAAATCGCGATAACGGCTTCGCAAAATTACCGTCAACTATCGAATCAAATCCAGCGTCAACTCCAATCCTATTAAACATCCTCGTGTTATTATTCCTAATCGCGCCAATATGCAACTGCATCGTCCAACCCTTGTCATTGTCCAAAACCGCAATATGATGCAACGCCGCAGATTGCAAATGAAGAGCATCCGCCTCGTCTATCAACTTGCCATTACGTAACTTGCGGAATCGCGAATCTAAACCTACATCCGACTCGTAATTGCAATAATTAAATAACTCAAATCCATGATCCGATAACCTACAACCTCGCTCATGAAAAAAATCATGACGCAATTTCAACGCCTCAAATAAATCGTCAAGCGTGTGTATCGCAACGCCAGAAATAACGCCAAGACGATCAAGATACGCGTTGTAATTTTTTACACTCAACTCGTCAATCACGCCGCCCAACGGAATAGGCGATGAAAATTGAATCGCTTTGTCCGGTCTAAATGTCGGCAAAACTTTAATGTCAAACGATTCGTCAGAGGCAATAGATTCATGAAACTCCAACGAATCAATCGGGTCGTCAGTCGTGCAAACAAGCTCGACATTCATCTGACGCATTATTCCTCTTGCTGAAAATTCCGGCGTCTGCAATTTCGCATTCGCCGCTTCCCAGATACTAGACGCTGTCTCTGGCGAAAGCAATCTGTCCGAAATCCCAAACGGACGCTTCAACTCAAGATGCGTCCAATGATAAAGCGGATTCCGTAACGTATGAGGCGTTACTTCCGCCCACCTTTGAAATTTCTCCCAATCAGAACCGTCGCCGGTAATAAATTTCTCGTCGATTCCACACGCTCGCATCGCCCGCCATTTGTAATGATCGCCCGCAAGCCAAATTTGAGTCAAATTTTGAAACTGCCGATCACTCGCAACCTCCGACGACGGAAGATGACAATGATAATCAATTATCGGACACGATTTCGCATACTCATGATACAACGTAACCGCCTCGTCTGATCGAAGCAAAAAATTATCCGTAATAAATTCTGACATAATCTTAAAATTTTTTGGTAATATTTCAGTTGAATATTTATAACTATTCAGTAGGCAACCATCATTGATCGAGAACAATAGACAACCTTTCTGCAAAAGGTCGCCTACCTGATTGGGGATTATTTTAAGGGGACAAAAAAATATTTTACTGAATATTACAATTTTTGTAATATTTTTTGTAACGAAAATTTCTCTTCTGGAATTATGCGATTTTAGTTAAATTTCTGAATGTGTTATCTAGGTTAATATCTTTCTTTCTGAAATCTTCTATAGTTCCGTCGAAAACTAATCTTCCTTCGTTTATGAACAACACCCGCGACGCAACCGCTTCGACCTCTTGCAAAATATGAGTTGACAACAGAATAGTTTTTTCTTTGCCGATTTGCTTTAGAGTTTGTCTTACGTCGTAAATTTGATTTGGGTCTAGACCGGCGGTTGGTTCGTCGAGAATTAATACGTCTGGTTCGTGCAAAAGTGCTTGAGCCATTCCTACTCTTTGTCTGAATCCCTTTGATAATTTTCCGATTGGCTTCCCGTAAACGGTTTTCAAAGAACAAAGATTAACGACATATTCAATTCGTTGTTCTAGTTTTTGTCCCTTTATTCCGCGTGCGTCGCCGAAAAATTTCAACAACGACGCAGGAGTCATATCTGGATAAAGAGGTCCATTTTCTGGCAGATAACCTAATTTTGTTGCTCCGGCGATTCTGTCGGTTGCCATGTCGTGTCCGGCGATTTTAGCCGTGCCGCGAGTCGCCGATAAATATCCCGTCAACAATTTCATCGACGTACTTTTACCCGCGCCATTAGGTCCAAGAAACGCCGCTACTTCACCCTTGCTTATACTAAACGACACATTATCTATCGCCGCAAATTCGCCGTAATATTTGGTCAACTCGATTGCTTCGATCATTGACGTACTCATGTTTTGGTTCTCCTTCTAAATTTATTTGAGATTGATTTGCATAACTATTCAATAGAATTTTCAAACACGGATAATCACGAAAAATACAAATGATGATTAACAGATAACAAATAAATTAACGACAAATTAATTAGTTAATTTCATTCGGCTGAAATAATCATTTGCATTATCCGCGATTATCCGTGTTTAAAATAATCCTACTGAATATTTACTGATTTGTACCTACTACAACGTAACTGTCCATTTTAATTTTAATAGACTGTTACTTAATTTTTTGCAACTGTTTTCACGTAGAAAATACAGATATTAGTAATATATCAATTGAAAATCCCGCCGATATATTACAGACGCTATATTTTCGCGATAGTTGTTATCGCGTCAACGGGGCTGGCGAATAGAGACTAAAAATTTTCAGATTTCATTTCCAATACAACAACTCTATTTTTTTTGACCTTTACCGTGTAGTTAAAACTAGACGTATTCGGATTTACATATTTTTTCGGAATAACTTGAATATACGGCGGAGAATAAATTCCATTTTTATTCGTATATTTTTTCTTTCGTTCTTCTTCAGATAATATTGCCGCTTCCGGCGATAACTCGCTTTTCGATAGATGAATTCTATACGTTCCGGGATAAACTCCATCGTTAGTTTTTAACGTCGTCAATCTGAAATTTCCATTTGAATCAGTCAATCCGACAGCGGCGCGAGACTTCTGCGTCTTTTTCACCGGCGTAAAAAATACATTCGCTTCCTCTACCGGTTGACCATCCAACAACACTCGCCCGCCAACTTGATACAACCCCTCAAGCCCAACTTCTGAACAACCACAAATTAAAAAACAACAAAAATATAAAATAAAAAATCGTAACATATTTTAATATTAAATTACACGATAGAATAATTATTTGATAACAGTGAACAGTACCATTTTTTTAACCGTTCACAGGTTTTTAAAAACCATATTATTTTTTGGGGGAACATTGAGGACAAAGGGAACGTTGTTGTTTAAAACCGAAAATTAAAGACTCAAAAAAGACTTAAACTAAAATGGTAATATATCAGTGGAATTATTTTTTATTTTGCAACTAGCTGTAGTTTTTTGTAACCGTTCACGGAATTTTTTATTTTTTATCGCAAAAT
>JAITAZ010000528.1 GCA_031283825.1 Planctomycetaceae bacterium
CTTTCGCCCAAAGGTCGCTTCGGCGTTAGCCGACGGTACATTTGAATTGATTTTAATTATTTTCGAATCCATTTTATTCTTGCCTTCGGCAACGCGACCTATCGGCGAATGGTCGCCTACCTGATCAATTACCACCTACTGACGGACAAATACTGAGTAACATGAGTTAATAAAAAAACAAGGTAACTATTCGCGGTTTTAAAATTCCCATAATTCTGAATTTTAAAACCCGTGAACGATTACAAAATTTTTTAGCGGACAAAGGAGACAAAAGGGACAAAGTGGAAATTGGAGACGCGATAGTTTGAAATCTATGTTTAAGCGGATCAAAAGACAAAAAATTTTCTGCTGAAATATTGTAACGTTTAAGTTTAATTACGCTCTTTATACCATTTCGCGATTTCTTTTGCCCAGTAGGTTAAAATTATATTTGCGCCTGCGCGATGCATAGCGATCAATGATTCTTTTACCACAGCTTTCTCGTCGATCCAACCTTTTTCTGCCGCCGCTTTGACCATGCTGTATTCGCCCGAAACGTTGTAAGTTGCGATTGGGACGCCGTTGAAATTATCTTTTGCTAATTTGATTATGTCCAAGTACGCAAGAGCTGGTTTGACCATAATTATATCAGCGCCTTCGTTTATGTCGAGTTGTATTTCTCGCAACGCTTGTGCGGCAGACGCGGATGCGTCCATTTGATACGTGCGTCTGTCTCCAAATTGCGGCGAGCTTTCGGCTGCCTCGCGAAAAGGTCCATAAAAAGCGCTGGCGTATTTTGCGGAATAACTCATTATCGGAATGTGCGTGAATCCTTCTTGATCTAATCCTTGTCTGATTTGACCGACCATGCCGTCAATCATACCGCTCGGCGCGACCATATCAACGCCCGATTTAGCATGAACTACCGCTTGACGAACCAGATTTTTAAGAGTCGCGTCGTTATCGACATCGAGTTGTCCGTTATGCGTTTTGTGTAGAACTCCGCAATGTCCGTGATTAGTGTATTCGCAAAAACAAACGTCTGTAATTATCATCAATTTGTCTTTGGCTACGTCTTTGGAAATTTCGATTGCTTGTGAAATTATTCCGTTCTCGCTCATTGCGTCGTTTCCGATTTCGTCTTTTTCGTCTGGGATTCCGAACAAGATCAATCCGCCGATTCCAAGTGCCGCCGCTTCTTTAACGTCAACTGCTAACTCGTCAACCGACGTCTGAAAATGACCCGGCATTGATGGTATTGGTCGTCGTATCTTTTTGCCAGAACGGACAAAAACAGGCAATATTAATTTATCCGGCGAAATAACATTTTCCCGAACCATTTCTCGCAACAAAGGATTATAACGCAATCGTCTCATGCGGGTTGTTGGAAATGACGCATTGCTCATTTTAGGTAATGTAGAGTTAGGTAAATTTTATTTATTAGCGAAAAGTACAAAAATTGTAACTGTTCAGTAAATAGGCAACCATCGATCATGTAGGCGACTTAATCTAGGATTATTTTTTGTCGAAGGTTGCCTGTTGAATAGTTATCAAAAATTATTGTTACAAAAATTCCGCTGAAATTACAAGTAGTTTAATTAACGGGTTGAATTAGTTCTCTTTGTCTTGTTTTTTTCTTTGGTTTTGTTGTGTTGTCTGATTTTGTTTCGTTTGTGTTTATTGGCGTTTTTAATTCTGGCGGGTTGATATTATTTTCTGATTTTTTTTCGGCGGAGTTATCTTGCGGCGAGTCTTTTGATTTATCTTGTTTATCGTTGTTATTATTTTTTTCGTTTAGTGTGCGGAATTCGTCGGGTGTCATTATGACGGGGTCTTTTAATTTTATTTTTGCTCCGGTTGACGACCTTTGTTCGATTAGCAATGATGGTTTTTTATTTTTTGCGGGATCGTTGTTTGGGTCGAGTGCGGAATTGTTGTCGATACCCGGCAGTGAGTTGAGCGGGCTGAGGGGCGGTCTTTCTTTTTTGGGCGTTGGTTGAAGGATCAATGATTTTTCGGTTTCGGGATCTGCGGGCAAATCGGTTATTGTATTTTTTTCTTTAGTGATATTTGTTTTTGTTGGCAATCCTGAATTATCGTTTTCGATAGAATTTTTTGGCGTTTCGTTTGGCAAGTCTAGGATAGGCGTTTTGGGTTTTGTTGTATTTTTATCGGTTTTAGTTGACGGGATTGTTGGAGAGTCGAGCAAGTAATCGTCGAGAATTTTGTCTTTTGTCGGACTTAATTCATCTTCTGGCGGAGCGTTTGTGTTTGAGCTTAAATTCGGTTTTGATTTTGGTTTTGCGTTTGGTTCTGAATTTAAATCTAGTATTGGATTTTCGTTTGAAATTTGCGGTTCGTTTGTTAATATCGGGCGAGATTTAGTCGAGTTAGATTTAGACGAATTCGGTTTAGCGATTGTTGTGGTTGTTTTGTTTGTCGAGTTAGTTGACGAAGATGAGGATTCGGAATTGTGGAGATTAATGATCACGGGTTGTTTTTTTTCGAATGCGTCTGTTGCGGCGAGTGCTAATTCGAACAATCGTTCGGCTTCTGTTTTATAATTTTTATCGCGTGAGACGTATTCGGCGAGATCGACTAACGTTTGAACTTTGAAAGCGTCGTTTTTGATTTTATCGATTGAGTTCAGGGTTCCGTCGAGGTTCTTTTTTTCGAGTTGCATTTTTGCCAATCTTGCGTTGAGGAAGTCGAGTTGGGACGGCATATTTTCTGTAACGATAATTGTTGAGTTATTGTTTGTCGAGTTTGTGGTAGAGTCTGACCAAGCGGGAAGAGGAGGCGAGAGTTGAGTTTGTTGATGTTGAGTTGATTGAGATTTTTTAGTTGTTTGTGGAGTCTGGATTGGTTGTAGGGTTGGCGGCGGTTGAGTCGATTCTGACGATTGTAATGACGGCGCGAGAGTTGGCGGTATTTCGGAGGTTGTAGAGGTTGTAGAGTCGTTTGAGTTGATTGGGTTTGTCAAGTAGTATCGACCGGATCGAGAGCGGACGATTGGAGCTTTTCTTGTTGGTGCGATTTGAACAGGTTGTGTTTCGACTATATATTCTGGTTCGGAGTTATTTGATTCGATGGCGGTAGCGACTGGCGGGTAATTGATTCCTACGGCGTTGTTTCGTATGACGGCTGCTTTTCGAGGAACGACGTAAAATGGTTGGTATCCGTAGGCTGACGAATACGGATAATGATAAGGTTCAGGTTCAAATGGCGGAGCGGCGGAAGTTAAAACATTTGCGAATCCTCCGACGCACAGTAAACCTAAAATCCAAATGGCGGATAGGTTTAGACGTGTCATAATTAATTCTCCTACATATTTTATTGTTTGTAATTTTTCTAATTTCGTTAGATGAATTTGATTTGATTTTTTGTAACGCCAATTAACGATGGCGACGGCGTAATATTATCATACCTTACAAAAAAAGTAAAGGCGGCAAAAAATGAAAAAAATTTTGTAACTATTAACGACTCAAAAGAAAATTGTAACCGTTCACGGAATTTTTTATTTTTTTATCGACAAATTAAAACGTGAATAGTTACAAATTAACAAATGTAGAGACGCGATGCCTTGCGTCTCTATTGTTCGATCAAAAGATCACCGATAGAGACGCAAAGCATTGCGTCTCTACATTGGGTTTAGTAATTCAAATCCGATTTTAAAACCCGTGAACGGTTACCTAATTTGAAATCTGGAATTAAAGGACTCAACCAAACACAAAACACCAAACCAAACTCAACTCAACAAAACAATATCACAAGATTGTTGAGCGATTATAAAATTTTATAGAATTATTCACGCAATTATTTCAATAATGACAACGCTAAAAAAAATTCCTACACGGGAACAAACAGAATTTATTGAAC
>JAITAZ010000553.1 GCA_031283825.1 Planctomycetaceae bacterium
CACCATTCCATAACGTTTCCGTGCATGTCGAAAATTCCCCATGCGTTTGGTTTTTTTTCGCCGACGGGATGCGTTTCGGAAGAAGCGTTATCGAAAAACCAAGCGTGTTCGTTTACGTCCATAACTTGATCACCGAAGCACCAAGGCGTAATGCTGCCGGCACGGCAAACGTATTCCCATTCAGCTTCGGACAACAATCGGAATCCGTCGCCGTTGAGTTGTTTCACTTCCGCCGATTCGATTCCGCCGTTTGCGCGGCGTTTCACTTTGCTCAACTCGTAATATGGTTGAAGTGATTCAGATTCGCTGATTTTGTTGCAATATTCAATTGCAGAGTACCATGTTACGCTATCGACGGGGCAGAGTTCTTTGTCTGATGCGACGCTGGGGTTGTATTCCATTATTTCGAGAAAATCTTTTTGAGTTACCGGATAAACGCCGACAAATAAATTTTTCGTGATTAAAACGCGATGTTGCGGATGTTCGTTGTTGCGTAGAAATTCATCGGAATCGTGCGACCCCATGTAGAATCGTCCTGACGGGATACGCCGTAATTTTGTCCCCTGCTGAGTCGTTACAGTCGTGAGCTTTTCGATCTTTTGCTGTAGATTTTTCGCCTCCGGATCGTTTGCCTTCAACTCAAGATATCGTTGAACGCAAGCTAAAAGTTGACTGTATTGCTTCGTTGCTATCGCATTACGAATCTCACGAACAAGCGAATCCACCTCTGTTAAAATTTCACCCGCCTCAACATATTGCTTTCGGAAATTATCATCAAGCAATTGACGCGGCACCTGCTCAAGAATCTGCTGCACTTTATCGTACTTCTGCGCACTCATTGCAGCGTTAGCTTGCGCACGAACATTTTCAACATAAGCACGAATCTCTTTACGCTCTTTTTGAATTAACGCCGTCATGCTTTTCGCCCACTCGCGGAATTGAATAAACTCAGGATGAGTAATAGTTGACATGTATTTCAGTATAGGCAAAGTTTTATCATGTCCGTAACTTTCGCGGTATTTTAAGATTTGTTGCTTTTGTCCATTGAGAGTCGTTAGAAGTTGTTGCTTAAGAGACGGTAAATCAATCCCACAAGCCCGACATTGACGCAACCAAAACGGATTAAGAGATTGACAACTCAGACAAGGTTCGTAAAAATTTCTACCGCACTTACGACATAACCGGTCATTGGTTGACGCGAGTTGCGTATTACATTGAGGACAAACAATATTAGCAGCGCTTTGATTGACTATTACGCTGGAGTTCGGATCAATATTGGTTGCAGACGATACCGGCGGCACAGACAAAATCTGAGACGAATTCGGATTCAAATTTGGATTAGAGTTCTGATCTGATGGAGGATTGGACATAACAAATACAACTCGCACCGTGAATTTCGGCTATATTAAAAATTTTTCATTACAGATCGCACGATGAATCTCGACGACTTAAAGGCTATTCATTAAAAAGCCTGCTTGCCAATAAATAAGCAAACGACACTAACCGAAAATTCAAATGCAAACTGTTTAAAATGTCTTCTTCCAATAAGCAAAGACAATCGCCAAAATCTAAAGAACGAGCAATTTAAAAGTTTATTATTTATGTCAAGCTTAAACAATTTTAACTTGACTATTAGGATTCAATACTAAGTTTTTTGTTTATTAAAATTGATAAAATTTCAGCGGAAATTTTTATTATTATTTGTCAAAGTTCTGATAACAACGAAACTCTTTTAACAATTAATTATCGATAACGCTTACAAAACCTCAATTGTATTATCCGCGAATCGCGTTTTAAAAAATATTTCGTAACTATTCTATAGGCACAATCATTGATCGGTGGTTACAATCGACTGAATTATTACATTTTTTTCAGGGGACATTGGGGACGCACTAACTTAAAATCTAGGATTAAAGACTCAAAAAATAAAACAAATATGCTACTGGATAATTACAATAATTCTGCTGAAATATTACTCAATTTTTTTGAGGCGTTTATTTTAACTTTTTGTTTGACTGAATTTAATTTATTATTAAACTCGTCAATCGTCTTACATGTTTTAGCAACCTGTATGAGTTCTTGAATGCGATCAATATCAATAATAGTACTGATCGGTTTTCTAAAAGTTTCGGATATTTCACCAAACTTAACATCCAAAACTGAAATTATGCATTCAATCATACCTTGTGCTATACCTTTGGTCATACCTTTTTCTATACCTTTTTCTATACCTTCTTCTATGCCTTTGGCTATCCATTTTTCTTTACCTTCTTCTTTACCTATGGCGATATAGCGTTTTGCTATGGGCGATAAAGTATTTCTCATATTTTTTTCTCCATATACTTCTTGTAATTGTTGGTTAAGTTGTTCTTTACTTTCTTGAGTTAAGCATCTAGCTTTATCTACGATATACATCCCAAGAAGTCGTCCGAATTCTCGGCATTCGGGATCGTTTGCTCGGGATTTTAATTTTTTTAGAAAGTCCTTGTTTTTTAACATTTTGTTTATTTCTTCGTCGGCGATTACTTGCATTGTTTGCAGGGCGACATAAAGTTCTGGAGCGTCGGGGTCGTCTGGTAGTTCGTTTTTATCTTTTGAATATAATTCATAAACAAACGCTTTTTGATTGATTATGTATTTCTCAATTCCTTCAACTGATAAAAACTCATCTCGAAGTTCGGTAGAACCATTGTAAGGCGTTTGACCGTGATGAAAAATCAGCAAAATTACGGGCGGGAGTTTAAAATCTTTTGTGTAACGTTTTTCTTTTTTTGCGAGAGCGATCTCGTTATTTATAATTGGTTGTTCGTAGCCGAAAAGTTGCGACATCGTGTGGGAATAATCGTAACTTTTGTGTTCTATTACGATATAAATTTTTATATGTTTGTCTGGCGCGTTTTTGAAAGGAATCTCATAGACCATGTCGGCTAGTGCTTCTCTGAAATTAAATTTTTCGTTACGAAAACGTCGAATTTCTATTCTCAAGTTATCGATATCTAATTGTTCTTGTAATTGTTCCGGCAGCACGAATCTCATAAACGCGCAAGCTATTCTCTTGATCTGAAAGACCATTTCAAAAAATATATCGTGATCAACAATTGTTTTTGCGAATTGTTTTTCGATAGTTTTGTCCCAAGAGTAAAGCGGTCTTGTTTTAGTTTTTTTGTTCATTTTAACTGTTTGCACTTGAATTTTGGTTAGAGCTGTTGGCTTATCTGTCGGCAAGCCGGTTTTAATGCTCTATCGCAAATAAAATTCATAGTGCGAGTCGTATTGTTTTGTTGATTGCAAACGATTCGGCTAAATGAGAAATTCATGGTCGAAAATTTTGTTACATTGTATCCGATATTATACTCGCTTCAATAAGGCGCGACTTATAGATATATAGTCTTTTCAGTTGGTCGTCTTATTTTTAATGACAATTCTGTTGATAATACGGATTGAGCGGACAATAACGATTATGATTATAATTATGACTATGATTATCGTAATCCGATGAATTCGTTGTAGATTGATTTTGCGTGTATTTCGTCTTTAGCGTTTTCGATAATGGCGCGTCCGTCTTGGAAGAGGGCTAGTTGGAATTCGTCGTTTTTGAAATTTAGGATATATTGATTAGCTTCGACGCTACCGACATTTACGAGAGAAGCGGCGAAAGATTCTAAGTTGAGTTTAGTTTGCGATTCCGGCGTGATTTGGATTGAATTTTTCCCGCAGAGTTTTTGAACTTTCATACCAATATTTTGCGACAGGTATTCGTAAATTTTATGAGAACAAACGGGGCAATCAGGATCGCGGTTTATTTTTATATTTTTGAAATGATTATTCCAGAGGTCGATTGATAGTAATCCGTCTCGAATCGTTGGAGAGTTGAGAATAATTTTTATTGCTTCGGACGCTTGAATAGATGCGATTGTTCCGGTTGTTGTTGCCAAGATTCCCGCGCTTGCGCAGGTTGGTTGTTGAGACTGCGGCTGATCGGCGGGAATAAAGCAACGCAAACAAGGACAATTTGAATTATTGTAACGAAAATTCATAGTCATTCCTTGCGATCCGATAGCGGCGGAGTAAATCCATGGGATATTATTTTTGACGCTCCATTCGTTGAGAAGGAAGCGGGTTTCCCAGTTATCGACGGCGTCTAGGATTAGGTTGACGTTTTTTAGTATTGGCGAGATATTTCCTGAATTTAGTTCGGTTATGATTGGTTCAATTGAGATTTCTGAGTTAACTTTTAACAGAAATTCGCGGGCGGCGATAGATTTTGGGATTCGTTTAATTGCGTCGTTTTCGGTGAATATTATTTGACGATGTAGGTTTGAGAACTCGACGTAATCGCGGTCGATTAGCAGTAATTGACCGATTCCTGCGCGGCAAAGTATATTTGCGAGTACGGTGCCAAGTGCGCCGATACCGACTATTGCTACGGTAGAGTCAAGTAATTTCTTTTGTCCCTCCGACCCGACTCCATAAAAAGCAATTTGCCGAATATAACGCGATTGAGATTGAGACATTTTTAATTTTAATTTTTAATTTTTTGTAACGTTATTAAGTCGTGTTTTGTGTGAAAGCAATATATCAGCGGAATATTTGTTTTGTCTATTGAGTCCCTCAATCGTTGATTTGAAATCTGGAAAAAGACTCAAAGGACAAGGTTATTACAAATCTTTTTTACAACCATTTATTTTCTTTGTACCAGTTGGTTGTTTCTTGGATTCTTTCTTTGATGGTTGATTTTGCTTTGAAATTTAATTGTTCCTCCGCCTTTCTTGATGAACAGTACCAATCGTTTTTCGATTCTGCCGCTTTTGACCAGTCATAGGGTACATTTTTTTTGGTTAATAATTTTTTTATCTCGTAGAAAGTCGATACAGCAAACAACGACAGAGGCGGAAAATGTACCGTCCACGTTTTTCGTCTGCCCAATGATTCGCCAATCATCCCGCAAACTTCCGATAATTTCATCCCCTCTCCAGAAGATGCGTAATACATTCC
>JAITAZ010000579.1 GCA_031283825.1 Planctomycetaceae bacterium
AGTTACAAATTAACAAATGTAGAGACGCAATGCCTTGCGTCTCATTGTTCGATCAAAAGATCACCGATAGAGACGCAAAGCATTGCGTCTCTACATTGGGTTTAGTAATTCAAATCCGAATTAAAATAATCCGCGTTCCGTATGAACAACTCCGAAATAGCGATGGGTAATCATTCTCTGAAAATATTTGTAACGGTAATTATTTTTTGTTACAGAACCCCCGCTTGCATGATATGTAAAATTGCGTACAATTTTAGCTTGTTTTTGGTGTCATTTATGGCGTTAATCTAATTTAACGTTGACTTCGGTAACGCGACCTTGCGACGAAAAATCGTAAAACCTACAGTCGCCTGCCTACTGAATAGTTACAAAATAACTTCTATACAACTCGCACAATAAACGCGACTTTTAATCGCCAAAATTTTAAAGTGCAAATTTTAAAGCATAAGTTTTAAGCACAAGCTTATAAAGCGCGAGTTTTAACGACGAGTTTGTATAAAATCAAATTAAAATCGAAATACTGACAAATCATAATTAACGTAACAAAAAATCGTAACGTAATAATTTAACGTAATATTAAAATGTTTAATATAAAAAATCTCAGAAATATTGGAATTTCGGCGCATATCGATTCGGGTAAAACAACTCTCAGCGAGCGGATTCTTTTTTACACCGGCAAATCATACAAAATCGGCGAAGTACACGACGGCAGCGCAACTATGGATCACATGGAACTCGAACAAGAACGAGGAATCACAATTACAAGCGCAGCTACTACTGTCGAATGGAATAATAATTTTATCAACTTGATCGATACGCCGGGTCACGTAGATTTCACAGTCGAAGTTGAACGCAGCTTGAGAGTACTCGACGGTGCTGTTCTTGTCTTATGTTCGGTCGGAGGAGTGCAAGCTCAATCGATTACAATAGATCGGCAGATGAAACGCTACGAAGTGCCGCGTCTCGCTTTGGTAAATAAAATGGATCGAGTCGGCGCCGATCCTTATCGCGTTGTCGAACAACTCAATGAGAAACTCGCTTGCGGCGCAGTGTTAATGCAACTTCCTATCGGTAAAGAATCCGACTTCTGCGGAGTTGTCAATCTGGTCGAACAAAACGCGATTTATTTCGACGGCGAACAAGGCGAAAAAATCCGCGTTGAACCGATTCCGTCAGAGTTGGTCAAAGACGCCGAAAAATCGCGTCATAGTTTGCTTGAAACGCTTGCAATGTTCAGCGACGAGTTGATGGAATTACTTCTTGAAGAAAAATCGCCGCCGGTTGAATTGATTCATAGCGTTATTCGTTTAGCGGTTTGGTCTCGTCAGCTTACGCCGGTTTTTCTTGCTACGGCTTACAAAAACAAGGGAGTTCAACCTTTAATTGACGCGGTTGTATCTTATCTTCCGTCTCCGCTCGACTGCGATAATTATGCGTGGCGAAGCGGACGCGAAAAGTCCGGAGACACAAAAGACGATAACAATAAATTGCTTCTTAAACCTGATCCAAACGAAGTAACAGTCGCGATGGCTTTCAAAATTGTTGAAGACCCTTACGGCACGTTGACATTTATGCGTATTTATCAAGGCGAGATGAAAAAAGGCGATTCGTACTATAATCAGCGAACCGGCAACAAAGAAAGAATCAGCCGAATTTTCAGAATGCACGCGAACAGCAGAGAGGAAATTGAATCTGCCGACGCCGGAGATATTGTCGCGGTGATTGGAATCGATTGTTCAAGCGGAGACACTTTCGCGTCGGAAAAAGATTATTGCACGCTTGAATCAATGTACGTGCCGGAGCCGGTAATTCGAATTGCTATCAGAGCAAAAGCAACCAAAGACGCCGACAGATTAAGCAAAGCACTCTACAGATTCCGCAAAGAAGACCCGACGCTATCAATTTCTACTGATCCAGAAAGCGGAGAAACGCTCATGGCGGGAATGGGTGAATTGCATCTGGACGTTTATGTAGAGAGAATCAAACGAGAGTATAAAGTCGATGTTGAAACGTCGCCGCCGAAAGTTAATTACCGCGAAGCGCCGACGATTCCGGTTGAGTTTGATATTAAACATAAAAAACAGTCGGGCGGTAGTGGTCAGTATGCTCATATTGTCGGTAGGATGTCGCCGATTCCAGAAGATGCGGAGACAGAAGAAACGTTTATTTTTGAGGAGAAAATTGTCGGCGGCACAATTCCGACAAATTATATTCCGGCGATTGAAAAAGGATTTCGAGGTTCGTTAGAGAAAGGACCAGTTGCGGGATTTCCGGTTGTCGGGTTGAGCGTTTTGGTTGATGACGGATCGTTTCACACGGTTGATAGTTCGGATTTAGCGTTTAGAATTTGCGCGCAGACGGCGTTGCGTGAAACGTTCCCGCGAATGAAACCAACGTTGTTAGAACCGATGATGAAAATGGAGATTGAATGTCCGAGTCAGTTTCAGGGAAATGTCGTTGGAGATTTGAATTCAAGAAGAGGAATAATTAACGTTACAGAAACTGTAGGCGCAATAACAAGAATCGAAGGCGAAATTCCTCTAGCAGAAACTTTCGGATATTCGACAACGTTAAGAAGCATGACGCAAGGTCAAGGAACGTTCTCAATGGAATTTCTAAAATACAAAAAAGTCCCAAGCTCTATCCAAGAAATAATTATAAAAGAAAGAAAAGAAGCCGCAGGGAAATAAATTACAGATTTAAGAAAATGCAATTTATTCAACTTACTATTGACAAGTATTTCACCGTTTTAACGAGTAAATATTATGAAAACATTTAATCATGAAATTTCAATTGCAAATTCCTGCGACATTATCAGGAGATCAAAAGACGTGTTTGCTCCAATTAAAGAAGCAATCGCCAATTCTTTTGACGCTATCGCTCAAAGACAAAAAATTGAAAATGAAAAATTTGAACCGAAAATAACTTTATCAGTCCACTTTACAAGCGACAAAGATTTAACCGGCGAGAAAAAAGTCATTCTGGATTTTATATCAATTGAAGATAATGGAATCGGATTCACAACCGACAATATGACTCGATTCAAAAAATTAGCTGAAACGACTAAAGGACTCAACAACAAAGGAACCGGCAAAATTCAAATTTTCCACCGATTTAACGAAATAATTGTCGATAGCGCGTTTGTTGAAAATAATAGAATAAATAATTTATCTTTTTCCTGCACAAAAACGGGAGTCTATAAAGAGATTCCAACCGAATTAAAAAACAACGACGTTAAAACTATCGTAAAAATGAAAGAATTTATAAGCGACGAAAAAGAGCTGGAATTCTTTATGAAATATCAAAATAGTATTGACGAACTTAAACGCGACATTTTAAAACGATTTTTATTACGTCTATGGCTGGGCGTTTCGCAGTATCGTTTAACTTTTGAAATTAAGATTTTTTTAGACAATAAGAAAAAAGAAAAATTCGTTTTTGATCAAAAAAATATTTTGAAGCCCGATAAAGAAACAAAAATTTATGTTAATACCGAGCAATCAAAATTGGTCAATAAAAAAATTGAATGGTCGATAGTTGAACCTAAACATGAAATTGCTATCCAACGTTTCAAATTAGCAAGCGATGAAATAGACGAAAACGGAGTTTATATGTGCAGTAAAGACGTCGTTATTAGACCATTTCAATTTCATGCTATTGGAAAAAATAATAATTTGGGCGGGTTTCATTATCTTATTTGTATTAGCGGGAGTATTCTTGACGATCCGCAGAATTTAAATCAATCTTTTGATAAATTTACTTTCCCGTCAAAAAAAGAGGTTGAAGAAAAACTTAAAGGCAATCCTTTATTTTTTTCGGAATCGGAGTACGTTTTTTGGGAAGAATTGGAAAATAAAATTACCGACGGTCTAATTAAAATATATTCCGACGTCGAAAATCTTCAAGAAAAAAGAAATAAATATATTACCGATTTAGCTAAAAAATACGGTATTCCTCAAGAGATTGCCAATGTAGCTAATATCAACTTTAACGATACAAGCGAAAAAGCTACAAAAAAATTATTTGTAACTCAAGCTCAATACTTAGCAAAGCAGAGCATAAAGATACAAAAAACATACGAAGAACTAAAGCAGTTAAAAATTCCGCAATTAAACCCGATTGAATCAGACAATTATAGAGAGAAGTTTGAAAAAATTGTCAGTGAATTATTTACTCTAATTCCGCAACAAAATAGAGAAGAGTTAGCACGATACGTTATTCGCAGAGATATGGTAGTCGAATTATTAAAGAAAGCGATTAATAATCAGTTAGAATTACAACAATCGTGGATAAAAAAGAAACAAGACGGCGAAAAAATTAAAAGAGAAAAAGAAGGCATTATTCACGACTTGATCTTCAAACGAGGAAGCAAAGGAATTCCTAACGATCTATGGATTCTAAACGAAGAGTTCGTTCATTTTAACGGTTGCTCGGACATAAAATTGGATGAAATTAAAATAAACGGAGAGAAACTATTAAAAGAAAAAACTAAAATTGACGATGCGCTTAAATCTGTCGGTATTACAAAAGATTCATACTTAAAACGGCGACCGGATATTTTTCTATTTCCGGAAGAAGGCAAATGTATTTTGATAGAAATTAAAGCCCCAGACGTTGATCTCGCGACACACTGCGACCAAATACAAAGATATGCAAGATTGATCGCAAATTATTCGCAAAGAAAATTTAATCAATTTTTCGGGTTCTTAATTGGAGAAACTATTGATAAAGTCAGTTTACCGTCGGGCAGATATAATAAAGTTCCTTATTGCGATTATTGGGTTTATCCTGACGAACCAATAAAATCAATCGGAGAAGTTGAAGCGGTTATCGCAAATTTATATCAGGAAATTATACCGTTATCTGAAATCGCAAAGAGAGCTGAAATCAGAAATAAAAGTTTTGCAGAAAAACTAGGATTAAATGATGATAAATATAACACGAAAAACGCCGACGAAAATTTATAAGTCTATCAGAAATTTCAGAGACATTGTCTTTTGAGTCATTTAATATTCGATTCCAAACAACAATGTCTTTTTTGTCATTTTAAAAATAAAAATATAACGTAACCGTTCACGCACAAGAGAAAAACTCCGTTGCCCATTCGGGGCGTAGGAAATTTTTCTCTTTGCGTGAATGGTTACATTTTTTTTACGTGAACGGTTACAATATAACAATGTCTAAAATGCAAAATAATCAATTGGATGGCGAATCGAAAGTTTATCGGAAACAGGTATTGTTTTGGCGGGCGATTTTGATTTTTATGTTTCTTATAGTGATAGCGTCGATTTATGTTATTTGTATTTACACTCCGCCGCTTGTGATTTCTGAAAATACTACGCGAATAACAAGTCCGTTGACTGAAGATGGTCAAATTGATTTTCTAAAATATCTCGAAGAAAAATATTATCCGCCGGAAATCGCTACAGACGACAACGGATTCAGAATTTTTGTACGAAAATTCAATTTTCCGCAAGATGAGGAACTTCGTGAATATTTATGCAAAAAACTTGGACTTGATATAAATATTTCTCCAACGATGAAATTTCCTGAACCATTCATTACGCCAGCGGATCCACACGATCCGCTGGCAACGCGAAGCATTGGCATACCTTGGAAGATTAATGAGTATCCAGACCATCCAGAGATTGCCGATTGGGTTGCAAGTTCTGATAAAGCATTAGATGAAATTGCCGAATTAATTCGTAAACCAATTTTCTTTATTCCATATATTCCAATTAAAAATACAAAGCCTATAGATTATATATATTATCAGAGACAGATGAACGCCGAACATGCTTTTTACGATCTCGTAATTATATATCGACAAAGAGCAAATTATCGAATTACACAAGGTAATATTGCCGGAGCGATAGACGACATAATAACAATTTACCGAATAGGACGAATTGCCACTCAAAGAGGATCAAGTTTTCTGTTCCAATTAGGGTATGATAATTTAACAGAATTTGCTAATGATATTCCGTTTAATGCGAATCCCAAATATCCTGTTTCCAAAGAAGATTGTCAGCGGCTTCTGGACGCGATAAATCAGCTTCCACTACGTAGAACAATTGACGATGATTTGGAATTTAGCCGAATAACTTTTTTATCTCAAGTGCAGGCGACTTTTCGCAATGGTTGGGAAAATAGTTTAACGTCGTCTCCGCCGTTTGTATTTTCTAACGCCGCAAAAAATCCATGGTGTAATCAAAATTCTGTTTATTATTTTGCAAACCGAGCTTTTGACAGAGCTGCAAACCAAATCAAAAAAAATTTATATGATGATAGTAGCGATCTTTCAGATTATAATTCTCAAATCCAATCGCCTCTTAATAAGTTGCAATTGAAATTAACGCCGCAAGGTCGAGGAAAAATTGTCGCAATGACTTTAATGGATATATTTAATCTTGATATGACTTTTAGCGTATATTCTAATAAATTTGCATTGAATAGCGCTGATTGTTTACTTAATTTGAAGCGTTTATCATTGGCGTTGTTGATGTATAAAGGCGAGCATGGAGAATATCCGCAATTGGATTGGGTTGAAAAGATCAAGCCGTATCTTGGCGAGGATTTTGAAAAGAGTTTACATTGTCCGGCTTGTAAGAATCAGACAACGGGCAAAACGAATTATGCGTTAATTTTGTACGATAAATTGCCGACGAATCAAAATGCAATTCAATTGATCGAATTAGACGATCCGGTTACGTTTGATCAAGCCGTTATCAAGGTTGAGGACATTCTTGCCGAGTTGAAAGGCGTTTCCGGCGGTGTCGGACGTATTAGTAAATTGCATTCGGAGTATTTTTTGCACAACGCCAGATTCAGCGGTTCTGTTCGTCAGACAATACCATCTCCCCTAAGCGGACATCTACAAAAACTCATCAAACTACTAGAACTAAAAAACGGAAATGAAGCTGATAATAATTACGATTATTGAGAATTGTTAAATTTTTGTAATATATCAGTGGAATATTTGTTTTTGTAATTATTATCAAGGCGATGAAAGACGAACCTTATTTTTACCTTATTAAAAAACAAACACTGATAATACGGGGAATTTTAAA
>JAITAZ010000476.1 GCA_031283825.1 Planctomycetaceae bacterium
TTTAAATGTGTTATTGCCGTTACCGTATGCTAAAGCATACGGTTAATAATGTACTGTCCTTGCAGGACAATGAAAAATAAAATTGTCCAGTAAAATTATTCCACTGATATATTACAAAATTTATTTTTTGCAAAATTATCAATAAATTTGAGTTTTTAGAGATTCCCGATTTAGTCGCTGTTTTTTTAAGAGGGCAGGGGAGACGAATGGGACGTTTTGGTTGAAAATCTGTTGAAACGACTCAAAAGCGACGATTTCTTTTGAGTCGTTAATCTCCGATTTCAAAAAACGATGTCCCATTTGTCCCCTAAAAAAAGAACCATTGGTTCCCGTTCAATGTATAAATAGTTACAACACAAAATCCAAAACAAATTTTCCGCCTGACATTATATAATCCCGAATCTCGAAGTTTAAATATCCGTGAACAGTTACAAAAAATCCAACCCTTAAAATTCTGGACGATAATTTTCAAAACCCTTTTTTACTATCACTATAAAACAAATCCCTCAACAATAAAGCAGAAATTTTTGCGAAAAATGCTTTGCCCGCACAACCCTAGTAATTGACCAAATCAATATGTTCGATACAATTACCCGCCTTGTTGCAAAAATCTATAAAAACTTTAGACGAAATTGAAAAAATTCAACTAACTATTTTCAACCGATACCGACCACACTTCCCCTTTAACAACTCAATAAAATCAATAAAATCTTATGCAAGACAATAATTCCTCCGACCAAGATAAAAATTCACCGCAAAACGACAACAATAACAATAATTATTATCAAGTTCTTCCCGCTAATCCGCCCAAGAGCGGTTGCGGAGGTTACGGTTGCCTCACGGGTTGCGGTGTCGGGTGCATCGTTTTAATAATCATTCTGGCAATAACCGGCTTCCTTATCTACGCCTATTGCATCAAAGGCGTCCCCTTGCAAATCTCACCCGAAACAACAGTTATTACAACTCCACTTAAATCCGACGGTAAATCAGTCGATTACCTCTCCGTAATAAAAGAAAAAACCGAACCCGCCAATCCACCCAAAAATAACGGATTCAAAGACGTACTCGCCGCATACGGAAAAGAACTGTTCGTCAAAAATACACAAGAAGATATCGATCACGGTTGGATATTCGCCGAACTTTGCAAAAAAATCGAACTCGACCCCAATTTCACCCCGTCGCACATTTACGAAAAACCCGATTTCTACGCCGATTTACTCGGTAAAATAAACGAAAAAGATGGAGTCGACGAAATTAAAGAAGTTTATAAAGATAAAGGAGAAGGAACTCAACTTTTCGATGAATACGAAAACGCAGAATCAAACATTTTCAAAAACGTACTGTCAAAAAATTGGTCTATCAAGAAATACCCCAAACTAGAAGAATGGCTCAATAAAGTAAACTCCGGTCTCGACATCGTACAAAAAGCAACAACAGAAGAACACTACTTCATCCCAATGATACAAAGAAACGAAAACGAACTCGCAATCCTTGCACTCTCTCCACCGGTAATCGCCGCTCACCAAAACTTGACACACGGATTACAAGTACGCTCAATGCTGCTAATCGGCGAAGGCAACTTCAGTAAAGCATGGGACAATATGATCGCATCCTTCCGACTACAACGACGACTCGAAAATAAAGGAATCAAACTATTCGATAACAAAGCAAAACAAGTCGCCTCGCAAATAACTATAACACTCGCAGAATCGTCGTCAAACTGGACTCCCGAACAACTCAATAAAGCAATCGCCGACTTAGAATCAATCCCGCCAAGCCCAAAACGCGAAGAATTATTATTAGTCGCCCAATACACCCTTCTCGACATATTCTCAATGGCAGGAAATCCACAACAACTTGTAGAGTCCGTTTCAGGTCGCTCAATAAATTCACACCAAACCGGAGAACAACTCGAAGGACTCGTTAATCTCCTGAAAATAGTAGGTTTCAACTGGAATATAGTCGCCAAAAAATTAAACGAATCAATCGCAACCCACCAAAAAACTATCAACGATTCCGATACCGAAAAAATACTCAACACCAAAGATAAAGAAACACAACTCGAAATGGAAAAATTTATCAACGAATCAGTAATAAAATTACAACACAAATTACACACAATGATAACTGTCGCCGGTCGATCAGAAATCGTAGGATTCGTTCTCGGCGAAATTATACCAGCCCTAGAAAAACATATTTTCAAACAATCCCTAAACGACGAAGTTCGCTACAGATTCCTACAAACAATTTTCACAATAGAACTATACAAACTAGAAAATCAAAAATATCCAGAATCAACCGAACAACTAAAACTCAACCCGCCCAAAATATCCGCAATAAAAACAAATTACAAACTCACCGATAAAGGTTACAAAATATCAATCGGAGAACTAGAATTTACAAAACAACAATCAAACTAAATTTCAAACCGCTCACGTTCCGATTTTCAAAAACCAAAAACTCAAACGTTGAGCAATTCAATAAATAATCATAAGAGAATCTCTACCAAAATTTATTTTCAACCACAGAAAATACCAGAGTTCACTAATATAAATATATAGTCATTCTCATAAATTTACACAAGATAAGGAAATTGATAATGAAAAAAATCAATAAAAACAACAACAAAAATAATCACTCTGCCCAGAGTAAAAAAATAACAAAAAAAAGCACGCCCGCAAAAAAAACTAAAAATTCTGTAACTCCAAAAAAAGTTACAAAAAAAATATCCAAAAAATCAATCGCTAAAAAAACCGCTACAAAATCGGTTAAAAAAACCGCCACTGCAAAAGCGTCGCCCAAAAGAATAATAAAGAAAAAAAATACTACCGTAAAACTAAAAAAATCGGTAAAACATCCTTCAATACAAAATAAATCAAACTCCGCCAAAATTAAAAATAATAAAACTAAAATTCTGACTAAAATAAACGTCAAAAAAACAACCCTAAAAATTAAAAATTCAATCTCGCCAAAACCAAAACCCAAAATAACAAAAACAAAAATAACTATTTCAAAACCAATCTCAACTAATTCGACTAAAAACATTTTGAAACCAGTTGCCGAAAAAAATCATTCGGTTTCCACTCCACAATCTTTTGCACAACAAAAATCGCCAATAAAATCAGAAAGCAATATCAAAGGCATCAAACCAAATATTCAGAACGAAAAATCTACCGCCATTACGACGCAAAATTCGACATCGGTATTGTCAACCGAAGCTGCTAATAAACAATTTTTGAACGAAGCAGAATTAGATAGCTATCGCCAAAAATTAGTAACAATACGCGCAAGATTACGAGGCGACGTCTCAACCATGGCAGACGCCGCACTAAACAAAAATCGACTCGACGCCTCCGGCGATCTATCAGCAGTGCCAATCCCCATGGCAGATATCGGCTCAGATAACTTCGAACAAGAACAAACACTGTCATTCATGCAAAACGAACGCGGAATCCTAGTCGATATCGAAGAAGCTTTTGTTCGAATTAAAGACGGCACCTACGGAATTTGCGAAGGATGCGGAAACCCCATCCCAAAAGTACGATTAAACTTCATCCCCTACGCCAACATGTGCGTAAAATGCGCCGAACTCGTACAACGTCAGGAAGAGGAGGATAAATAAATGATCAATAACGACAACATAGAAACTAAAAAACAAATAACGACAAATAACATCGTCAAGGAATCAGAACTCAAGACAAAACCAGTCCATGACAAGCGATTGTTTATTTCTCGTTTGACATTTTTTGCGCTGGCGGCTTTTCTCGGCGCCGCTTTAGATATCGTTACAAAAGATTGGGTTTTCTCTTCAATTGGTTTACCCGGCGAATACAGACAGTTCGAAACGAATGGAGTTTATTGGATATCGTCCGGCATATTTGGATTCCAGACAAGCTTAAATGAAGGCGGTTTGTTTGGAATGTGGCAAGGTCAATCGTTGCCGTTAGCAATTCTTTCGTGCGTTGCGTTGGTTGGAATTTGTCTGTGGATATTTTTCGCCGTGTGGAGAAGTCGATTGATGATTTTCTCGCTTGGAATTATTACTGCCGGAATACTTGGAAATCTTTACGACAGACTTGGTTTTCATTCGTTGTCGCAAAATGGCGATAATATTTATGCGGTGCGAGATTGGATTTTGGTTATGATAGGAAATTTTCATTGGCCTAATTTTAATTTAGCGGATACTTTTTTAGTGTGCGGTACGATTCTGATTTTATTGCAACCTTTTTTCGAATGGATAACAAAAAAGTTTTGTAATCGTTCTTAAAACATTAGGATCAATATGATAGGGAAGGGGAGTATTGATGTCTCAGGTAGAGCAGAGGTTGGCGTTTGAGAAGCCAATATTTGAACTTGAAACGCGGATCGAGATGTTGAAAAAAGATGCGTTACAAGCCGGAGCAGCAGTAGAGTTGCGGGAAGAAATAGCGCGTTTACGGAAGAATCTTTTACAACTTCAAAAAGAAATTTACGCGACACTGAAAC
Source organism: Planctomycetaceae bacterium (assembly GCA_031283825.1). Taxonomy (GTDB): domain Bacteria; phylum Planctomycetota; class Planctomycetia; order Pirellulales; family Thermoguttaceae; genus WRKP01. The sequence goes on from JAITAZ010000476.1 coordinate 4,486, forward strand.
CTTGGGAGACAGTTGAGGTGGCGCGTCATCCGAATCGACCGCAGACGGTGGATTATCTTGAGATGGTATTTGATGAGTTTGTAGAGTTGCATGGAGATCGTTTTTTCGGCGACGATCAAGCGATACGGACTGGTTGGGCTAAGCTCGATGAATTTAGAGTGATGGTGATTGGTCAGCAAAAGGGTCGTAATCTTAGGGAGCGTCAATTATGTAATTTTGGTTGTCCTCATCCGGAGGGCTATCGCAAGGCGATTCGGGTGATGCGATTGGCTGCCAAGTTTCATTTACCGATTATCAGTTTGATAGACACTCCCGGTGCTTTTCCGGGCGTTGCGTCGGAGGAGCGCGGGGTAGCGAGTATAATTGCCGAGTTGATGTTTGAGATGTCGATATTGCAGACGCAGATTGTTTGTGTAGTGATTGGGGAAGGGGGGTCTGGAGGAGCTATTGGCATTGGGGTTGGTGATCGTGTTGCGATGATGGAGCATTCGTATTATTCTGTTATTAGTCCTGAGGGATGTGCAGGCATTTTGTGGAAGGGGCATGAGCACAAGAACAAGGCAGCGGACGCTCTTAAAATGCGTTCTGGAGATCTGTTACATTTAGGGGTGATTGAGGAGGTAATAGAGGAACCTGTAGGCGGAGCGCACCGAGACCCTCATTTAGCCGCGTCGCGTTTAAAGCATTATTTAAGAAGTAATCTAAAAGAGCTTGTAAAGGTACCGATAGAGACTCTTGTCTTGAATCGTTACAACCGATTTCGCAAACTAGGAGTATTTTCCGAAAAAAATCTAGCAAGTAACGAATGA
>JAITAZ010000637.1 GCA_031283825.1 Planctomycetaceae bacterium
AAAATTTAATGTTTTAAAAATATTCTCTCTGTGAACTCTGTGTTCTCTGTGGTTAATAAAAAAACGAGTTTTTAGAAGTTCCCAAAACAAGCTATTTGTTCCCGTTCAAGGTATATCCGCGTTTAAAAAAATAGTTACATTTTATTCCAATTTTAATTATGGCGTTTCAAAAAAATACTATTACAGTTTTGAACTTTATTTTGATAACGGCTACGTTTATCGTTTGCCCGTATGCTCAAGATTTATCCAACTGGCAAGGCTACAAAAAACCCGACTCCGTTACATTGCCAATCTCAAACGTAAACCAAAATCAGAATCCGAATCAGACTCAGAATCCGAATCAGACTCAGAATCTGAATCCGAATCAGATGTCGACTCCGAATCTCAACATCAGTCCTAACAAAGACATTTACACAAATAACAATAACAATAATTCCGGCGTTGTTGTTAATAATCGTAACAATAATTCCGGCATCAAATATTATTTGCTCAAAACAAATTATATAATCGAAGGCAACGCGAAATTTGACGGCAAAACTTACGATATTAAGACGAGTTACGGCAGCATCAAAATACCGTCCCAAAATGTTGAATTTGTCGGCTTGTCGCGGAACGATATTTATCTTTATCGAAAAAATCAACTCAATCCCTCCAACTGCATCGACCTCATACAATTCGCCCAATGGTGTTCTACAAATAACTTTTTTACCGAATCGCTCGCCGAATACGAAAACGCTCTGCTGCTCACAAACGATAACGTTACTAAAGATATAATCACTCAACGAATCGTCGTAATCAAAAAAACTTTAGCCGAAAATAATAACGCCGACCAAACCGCAACTACAGATTCAAACGCAAATAAAATCGACCCTAATTCAATCGACAATTTATCCATTCCAGACTCTTATATGCACAACGATCAAATCAAAGCGGCAAAAAAATTATTAGATAATTTCAGACAAAACATCCAACCAATCCTGACAAAAAATTGCGTAACATGTCATTCGCCGATTGCAAAAAACGGAAAAACTTCAACCGTGCAAAAATTTATTCTCGCCCCGCCGACAAGTAAAACCGCGATAAATTTCTATCAGGAAAATTTGAATACTTGTCTTTTATACGTTGACTTGGAATCTCCGACCCGAAGTAGTTTATTGAATTTTATTATCATTCCACACGCGAGTTATACTCCGCCGTTCAATGTCGAATCGGACGAATATCACAAAATAATCGATTGGATTCAACTCGCGGCAAAAAATATGCCGCTAATCAAAAGCGCAGAGTTCGCGAATTTATTTACCAATAGAAAAATTATTTCACAGTCTAATTCCGCCGACTCAACTAATTACTCTCACGATTCGCACGCCTATATTACCGCTGATTTTAACGCGACGGCGAAATCGGAAAAAATCGATAACTCAACCCCGAAGCCGACAACAAATTTGCCCGCAAGTTTCAAAGAAGTTATCGAATTGCAAAATCAAAATAACAATAAAAAATCACTCGGAAATAACGTTACGAAAAATCCTCGCGCGGTTCAACAGCCGAGTTTGACTCATTACGCGAATCCAAATTGTCCGGCGGAAAATCATGTCAATTGCGATCTCGATAATACAGACCCGTCAATTTTCAATAAAATGTATCATCCTGAGATACGATAACTTTCAACTTATTTTTTTATCGAAATGAATTACAAAACAGCGGGCGAATCTCACGGCAAAGGACTTTTGGCGTTTGTTGAAAATTTTCCTGCCGGATTCGCGATAGATATTTCCGCGATAGATTCGGAATTGCGTCGTCGTCAAGGCGGCTACGGACGCGGCGGTCGTCAATCGATTGAATCCGACAGCGTAGAAATCTTGACCGGAATTTGGCAAGGCAAAACCACCGGCTCGCCAATAACTTTATGGATAAAAAACGCCGACAGCCGAATCGATTCAACGCCGGAAATTGCAAATCCGCGACCGGGTCATGTCGATTTAGCCGGAGCGATTAAATTCAATTTACCAATCCGACCAATTATGGAAAGAGCAAGCGCAAGAGAAACCGCGTCTCGCGTTGCGGCTGGAGCTTTGGCGAAACAATATCTTGCATCAAAAGGAATTACAATCGTCGGATTCGTGCGAAACATTGGCGATTCGGAATCGGATTTAACAATCGAACAAATTCAAAATTACAATCGTGAAATTGATTCGCTTGACGTAAACGAACTTTTGCGGCGTCGAAATCGTAGCGAGTTTTATATTGTCAGATCGGATTCGGAGTTGGCGGAATGGGAGAGCAAGTTGAAAAAGTTAATCAATGAAATTTCCGAAGCGGGCGATTCTGTCGGCGGACTGATTGAGGCTCGCGCGTTTGGAACACCGATTGGTTTGGGATCGCATACGCAATGGGATCAAAAGTTGGACGGAAACATCGCGAAGAGCATAATGTCAATTCAAGCGATTAAGGGCGTAGAGATCGGACTTGGATTTAACGTTACAAAAATTCGCGGCTCAAAAGTACACGACCCGATTGAATACGATTCATCGAAAGAAAACTCCGCCAATCGCGGATTCATACGACGAACAAACAACGCCGGAGGAATTGAAGGAGGAATCTCAAACGGTCAAACGATAGTCGTAAGATGCGCAATGAAACCAATTCCAACGATGCGAAAACCGCTAGATTCTATCAACTGGAAAACAAAAAAACCGCAACAAGCAACCTACGAAAGAAGCGACGTTTGCGCCGTCCCCGCAGCAAGCGTAGTTGTTGAAAACGTCCTAGCAACAACAATCATGAACGCTTTTCAAATGCAAAATGAATAACGTAATATATCAGTGGAATATTTTTAACACGTATGAATATTGTATAACCAACCTCATTTTCAACCTAATTTTCTTAACAAAACAACCTCAGTAGCCAAAGACACCCCACACGCCAACCTCATTACCTCATTAAAAACGTAAACGAATAATGAGGTAATGAGGTTGG
>JAITAZ010000487.1 GCA_031283825.1 Planctomycetaceae bacterium
ATAACGTATGTTGAGGTTGACGGCGATGTAACGAAAAATCTTGAGGCGTTTGAGAAAATCATTCATACGATGTGTGATTCGGGAATAGGTTATGGTTCGGTGAATCATCCGATAGATCGAGATATTGTGTGTGGTTATACGGGAGTGATCAAAGACGTCTGCCCTCAATGCGGACGCGAAGAAGGCGATATTCCCTTTGAACGAATCCGAAGAATCACCGGCTATCTAGTAGGAACGCTAGACCGCTTCAACAAAGCAAAACGACAAGAAGTTAAAGACCGAGTCAGACATGATAAATAATTGTACGAAAAATGTTAATACTCAAATAGGCTTTAACAATATAAAGTATTGGCGTAAAAAATTATTATCAATCGTTGTCAATTGTCGGCAAGTTATGCGAAATAAAAAACAAATATTAAAGTAAAAAAGTACAGATGATATATTTCAACAAAATCAGAGAATTAACAAAAGGAATACCTATAGAGTTGGTTGACTTTTCACAACCAAGAGATACTGCACGAACGCCTACGCAAGCTTCGTCTAATTTTATAACCAAAAAAGAACAGGGCGATTGGGCTGAAAATCTCATCTTACGTGCGATCAATGAAAGTTCAAAAAATTATGTTGCAGTTAAATATGGAAAATCCGATGACATAATTGCAGGAGAAGAGGGGTTTGATACTTTTTATCAGGAATTTCAAAACGAGTTGGATACGATTGGTAAACGTCCTGATTTACTGATTTTTAAAAAAGCAGAATTTAAACAAGATTTAGGTTATGATATTAGTCGTATCTCACACGGTCAAATAACCGATTATGTCAAAAGAGCTGTTGCGGGTATTGAAGTTAGGTCGAGTGCTTTTCTAATTGATCGTTACTACGAAACGATGCAAAAACGAACTGAAAAATTTGTTAAAATTGCATTGGAAACAAAAAATAAAATTTTGGACGATTATCAAGATATTCTTTCGCAGCCTTCAAGAAGTAATTACATCGACGTATTAAACGGAATTACTGAAAAAACGCTGAATGTAACTGGTTTTAAGGTTCCGGGTTGGCGTTCCAATGAACGTTTCATTCAACTAAACGATCTTTTCAAACAATTGAAAACAGCAATTAAAGAAACGCAAAAACGCGATTATCTTTCTATTACGCCTAAAGTGGAAGATATTAAGGTCGTTTACAAATGGATTGAAATTTTTAACGTGCCGCACTTTTATTTTCAGGTGTTTTTTGATAAAGTTTACGGCATTTCATTTGAGCAAATTTTACAAATAATATCTAATCCCAATAATGACGGCGTAATTTTTTCTGTTGAATCCGATACAAAAAATCAAAACAAAACCACCATTAAAATTGATTCCAAATCCGGAACTGAAGTTGCATACAAAATTGACGAACCAAACCACGAAAGTATAAGAAAAGAAATGGATCGAGGACGACTGTTATTTTATGTAACTTTCAAAGGCGGGACCGCTTATTTGGATATTAATAATTTTAAAAATATCTTAGGAATTAAAGGCGATTTTTGATATGAATAATTCAAGCGATTATATTATCAATAATTCAATGGAGATGGATTATTCCAAACGTATTTCTTTGGAACATCGTAAGAAATTTGCACAATTTTTTACGCCTATTCCTATCGCCAAATTGATGGTACGATGGTTATTAGGAAACGAAAATTTGAAAACAGTTTTAGAACCGGCATTTGGATTAGGTATTTTTTCAAGAGTCTTGTTAGCGAAGAAAAATGATATTCAGATTCAAGGTTTTGATATAGATAATCTTATTTTTAATCAAGCAAAAAAGGAATTTGCCGGTACCGAAAAAATCAATTTGTTGTTAGAGGACTATGCGTATAGCGATTGGAATAATAAATATGACGGCATTATTTGTAACCCGCCTTACTTTAAATTTCATGATTACGACAATAAAAATATTTTAACGGAATTTGAAAAACAACTAAAATGTAAGTTAAACGGTTTCACCAATCTTTACACTCTATTTTTATTAAAATCGATCCATCAATTAAAACGCAATGGGCGATGTGCCTATATTATTCCTTCTGAATTTCTAAATTCTGATTACGGAAAATTAGTCAAACAAGATTTAATGAAAACAGGCAATTTACGTCATGTTATTGTATTTGATTTTGAGGAAAATGTTTTTGAAGATGCTCTGACAACCGCTAGTATTATTTTGTGCGCTAACGACAATAAAACGAAAAAAATACAATTCACTAATATTCATTCGGTTAGCGAGTTAAATGTTGTAGAAAAACTGATTACAGATTATCCGAATTTATCAGAGAACTCAACAACATATTTATTTTCGGAACTCAATCCTGAAATAAAATGGAAAACTTATTATCAGCCGCAAAATGCTCATAATTTCAAAAATTTGGTACCGTTTTCAACTTATGCCAAAGTAGTCAGAGGTATTGCAACGGGCGCTAATGATTATTTTACTTTTAATATTTCAAAAGCTCAAAAGTATAAAATTGACGAGCGTTTTTTACTTCCTTGTATTTGTAGGGCAATTGATGTTAAAGGTAACAATTTTTCATGTTCTGATTTTGAGAGATTGAAAAATAATAATAAAAATGTTTTTCTACTTAATGCGGTAAATATCCAAGATGAAAATGTTACAAAATATTTACAAAAGGGAAAAGATGAAAAAATCGATAAAAAATTTCTGACGGCGAACCGTCATCCGTGGTATTCTTTGGAGAAACGTCATCCGGCGCCTATTTGGGTTTCAGTTTTCAATCGTTCGGGGTTACGATTTATACGAAATGAGGCGAATATTGCCAATTTAACGACTTTTCATTGTATTTATCCGCAGATAAATATGTTTTCGAATATTAGTGTTGATTTACTTTTTGCTTATCTTTTAACCGATACTGCCAGAAAAATTTTTGAGGACAACAGTCGTGAATATGGTAATGGTTTACAAAAGTTTGAACCCAACGATCTGAATAAAGGGAAAATATTAGATTTAGAAAAACTATCAAAGAGCAGCATGAAAACAGTTATAGATTCATACCAAAATTATGGTAAAACCAACGATTTGCAATATATCAACGAGATAAATATTATTTTTCAAGAAGAGTTTAATAAACGTTTTTAAAAGTAATTTAGCGGAAACGCTAAAACGTTGTTCGGTTCGCATTGAACGAATCACCGGTTATTTAGTCGGAACGCTAGACCGTTTCAACAAAGCAAAACGTCAAGAAGTTAAAGACCGAATTAGACAAGAGCAATAATTGATTGTAACAGTTCATGAAAAAGTTTTATTTTTGTAAAGTATGAAATAGATAAAATAACAAAATTGACAATTTTTAATTTTGTTTATTTTTCTGTTTCTCTTTTTTGTGTGGTTATAATTTTCAAAAAGTATTATATTTTTATAAG
>JAITAZ010000679.1 GCA_031283825.1 Planctomycetaceae bacterium
GACGCAATGCCTTGCGTCTCATTGTTCGATCCAAAGCTCACCGATAGAGACGCAAAGCATTGCGTCTCTACATTGGGTTTAGCAATTCAAATCCGAATTTTAAAACCGTGAACGGTTACGATAATTTTATGGAAAAAATTTTTTTTATACTCATTTACATAAAATATTTCATTCGTTTATAAAGCATCATTTCCTTTATCCGAGAGTATTCGTCAAGTCCGCGATTATCCGTGTTTAAAAAATTCTACTGATTACTCAGAGTATATAGTCAACATGCGAGACTGATCTAGACTCTACGTAATTTTGGTAAATTAGCGAAACTCTTCCGGTTATTCCGCCTGTAACACTACAGGTCAAGAAGTCTTTCTTGATTAGTCGAAAACCCATTACAGGCGTTTGTCTATCGAAAAAATCGACAATTTAGAGCAGACGCCAAAACAAACGCAAACTTTGACTCGGCGAGTTGATGTTTGATATTCAGTCAAATTCCAATTAGTTGAAATTTAGGCTGAAAGGCGTTTGTTTTAACTTTGACGGTATTGTTATCGCGCGGAAATTTAAGTTGAATATTTGCGTAATGACATTATCTCAATGAATTTATTTTTCGTACAAATCAAAGAATTACGATTTATAGTTCGTTTTGTCCCGAAAGAAATTCGCGTTCCGATTCGACTTAAATCGGCGGCATTAATACGCGAGCGTCGGCTTCCTGAAAACAAACCGGCGTGGATTACCGAAAATTCAAGTGCAAGCAGTTCAAAAAATTATGACGATTTGCCAAAATTCAAATGGGAAATTATCCCTGATGTCATCAACTAATTTGTCAAAGCGCCAAAGTCATATTTGTCAATCTGTATTTAGTCATTTTATACAATTCATTCCGTATCGGTCGTTGAACTTTTTTATTGCAACACAACGCTTTATGAAAAATATTTTTACGCGCTGTACATGTTTTAGAATTCGGCGGTTTAAAGGCGCAAAAGCGATCTATTCTGCGGGCGGTTCTGCGTTAGAACTCGAAAAGTCGAGTGTGAAAGCCGTTACGAAATCGTTGCGATTTTTTGGCGATGATTGTTGTCGTTGGTTTTGTAGTTGTTTGATTTTGTTTTTTCTATTTTGTTTCCCGCTGGCGGTGCGCGGGATAATTGACGCTGACGTTGCAAGTTCTAGCCAAAATTATATTTGGGTTAGCGATTTTGTGAATTGTATAGATTCTACGGTTTCTGCTTCGGACAACAGGTTGAATTGGGTTGTTCGGGCGGACGAGAAAAATCGGAATGCGGTCGTTTGTATTCAAGGCGACCGAACTGACGATGCCGGTGAATTTTCCAAAGATTCCGGCAAAACGTATAACGGAATGGGAACGGGCATAATAATTGATGAACGCGGATATATTGTTACGAATTATCATGTTGTGGATAAGATTCGAAAAATTCAAGTGATGACGTACAATCGGGATCAATATATTGCGCGGCTTATTGAGCGTGATCTTGACACGGATCTTGCGATTATAAAAATTGACCCGCGAGTTCCGTTGCAGACGATTCATTTTGGTCGTTCAGATGATTTAATGCCCGGTGAAAATTGCATGGCGATAGGCAATCCTTATGGTTATCCATTTACGGTAACTGATGGGCGTATTAGCGGGTTGGGACGCGAGGTTGAGGTGAATGATCGTCTTCTTTATCGAGATGCAATTCAGACGAGTACGCAGATAAATCCGGGCAATTCTGGAGGACCGTTGATAAATGTTGACGGCGAGATGATAGGAATAAATGCGGCGATTCGTCAAGGGGCGGAGTGTATAGCGTTTGCGATTCCGGTTGATCAAGTTGTGGAAGTTGCGGCGAAGTTGTTGGAGAATCAGGTATTGAAGTCAACGTATTTTGGGGTAAAGGTTGAACAGCGTGATGTTGCGGCGTCGAAGCCGTTGGGAAAGCGGCATTATAAGGTTGTGATCAAGTCGGTAGTAACGCGGAGTCCGGCGGCGTTAGCTGGGTTGCAGGTTGGCGATGTGGTAACGAGCGTGCGAGGCGAAGCGTTGGAGAATAAGTTGGATTTTTACAAAGCGTTGCTTGATGTGAGGACGAGGGATAATTTAGTTTTGGGAATTATTCGGGACAATGTATCGATGGAAATAGCGGTAACGTTTTCATCTCCGTCGATGCAGCGTAGGGAGGAGTTTTATGCGGGCAAGACGAAGCCTATGAATCCGGAAGCGAGTTTAGGAGTTTCATCACCGAAGAGTGCGAGTAATTATGGTAATCAGCGGGCGGTCAAGCAGGAGGTAAAGTCTCGAGAGGTTACGCTTGACGAGCTTGTTTGGGAGAGGTTAGGGATAAGATACACGCCGATGCCGTTAGACGAGTATAGAAAAACTTTTTCGCAATATGTTAATCAGTATCCCTATGGCGGCGTGGTTATTGACGAGGTACGCGAGGGTTCGACGTTTGCGGAGAAAGGAATAATGTCGGGCGATGTAATTGTGGGAATACATGAGTGGTCGATTACGTCGAAAAACGACATACGGTTTATAGCGAGAGAGTGGCAAAGTTTAAAAGTCTCCGGCGACGAGGTTCAAGTATTATTATTTCGAGGAAACGATTCTTATTTCACAAAAATTCCGGTTAAATAAAATTGTAACCATTCACGCGAAGGAAGATACTTTTTTCACGTAAACAATTACAAAGTTTCTTACAAAAGTCGATCTACATATTGCGGCGAAGGTTTAGCGGCGGAATGTTGTTGACGCGATTTATTGTTACGGTAAATCGTTTTGTTTTGCGCGGAGTTTAAATATTTCGAGTTTTTGCGATTGGCAATGTTCGATTATGTCTTGTATTAGTCCTGACGGCGAATCTCCGTCTGCGCGAATAATAACGGTAACGTCGGACGTTTTGATATTGAGTTGTTTGATCAAATATCCGTATCTGTCGATTGCTTTTTTGAAACTTGACAAGTCGTATTCTTTGCCTTGAAATTCGATAATTCCGTTTGGATAGACATTTAGCGTAATTGGTTCAGTTGGCGGAGTATCGGGCGGTTTAGCGATTTCGCTGACCGGTAAATTTATTCGTTGATTTTGATCCGCTTGAGAAAAATTTACAAGTATCGAAAAGAATGAAATAAGTAAAAACACAACGTCGATCATTGGAGTCATATCTGGTTCTAGCGGTTTTGATTTTGTTGAATTGAATTTCATAAAGTTTTGGATTATGTTTTGTCGTTATATTTTTGTTACGAAAATTATGTAATATTTCAGCGGAATATTTATAACGACTTGTTTCTGCGATATTCTGCGTATTCTGCGTTTAAATTTGATAAAAAATTTTAACGCAGAAAACACAGAAAAATTGCAGAAAATTAGGAAAACATAATTCAAGGACATATCGTTATAAAAAATTCCGCTGATATATTACGAAAATTATTTGACATTAATTTAGGTTTTGAATTTACCCATAATTTTTTCTGTTTGCGCCGCCATATCGAAGACTAATTTTGCTAGTTTATTTCTTAAGACTTCGTAGATTATCAGAGCAGGAATTGCGATACAAAGTCCAATTGCCGTAGTGAGTAATGCCATTGAGATTCCTCCGGCTAATTCTTTTGGGTCTGGTGTAACTCCGGCTTGAGCAATTATGCTGAAAGTTTGTATCATTCCGAATACAGTACCGAGCAAACCGATCATCGGGCTGACGCTTGCGATTAACGCGAGCAAGTTAAGCCGATGTTCAAAGATCATTATTTCTTCGTCGGCGATTTCGTTCATTATTTTTTCTGCGGCGGCGTAACCGCTTGACATTTTGGAGAGACCTGCCGCAAAAATTTTTCCTTGCGTCGATTCATCTTCTTTTGCGATATTGTATGCTTCTTGATAATCTTTTTTGTCGAGCGCTGTCGTGAATTTTACGGTCAATTCGGACGGCATGATATTTTCGCGACGGATTGCGAGCCAGTTTGTTATTGCGAGCGTGAGAAATACTACCGAATCGATTATAAAAATCGGCGTAAACAGCGGACCTATTGATCTGATGCACCAGAATAAATAGGACTCGTTTTGTATTTGTTGAGATTCTGCCGTTTCAGCATTACCGTTATTCTGAGCAAAAAGCGTCGGGTTGGAATCGAAAATTTCCGCTCCGAATGCGAATGTACAAAAGGTAAAATTTAACGTGATTGATAAAATTAGCAAAACGCAAATTGCGCGAAAGAAATTGAATCGAGTCATTATTTTAATCTAAAAAATTATTGTAACAGTTAGTAAATGTTTTTAAAACGGAATTTGGTATTAGTAATATTTTAGTGGAATTTTTGTATTGTTTTTTTAAGGGACAAAATGAACGAATCGTTTGGAATCAAAGGTTAAAGCTACGAGGGACGTTGTTTTTTGATGCGATAATAATTCGGCGTAAAATGGCGATTTCCTTTATGTTCCTTTTGTTCATTTAAAAAATAATTCTACTGAAACGCAATTAATCTACATACCCGGCAGCAGCGGCGAGGTATCTCTTACGATTGACGCGGCGTTCCATAGCCAACCGATATTGCTGACGCCGCGAAGAATTAAAACGACAAAAAAGAATATCAAAAAGTGTAATGTGGAATTTCCAAAAGTTATGTCGAGAATTGCATGACCGAGAAGTGCTGCGAACATTGCAAATGCCGCGAAATATACCCAGATGAATATGTAATCTGCTCTCATGTACCATGCGAAAATTTCAAATGCGATCCAAACGATTGCGTAAATTGCGGCGCATGTTCCTGTTGTTTTGTACAGGTCAGTGCCGGCGAGCATAAAGAGTTCTTCTCTATCGCGTAGTAGTTGGTAGCCGAACAGCGTTATTGGAAAAACAATTACGCACAGACCGATTGTGCCGATAATATTCAAGATCAAACCGCGCGGCACAACGAGACCGACAAGAAAGGCGAACAAGAAAAATCCCAGTGTTATTAAAGCGTATTTTTTTACTTCTTTGGGGTCGAAGTCGAAATTGAGTCTGCTTATTGGGGTCGGGGTTGGGCGATTTGTAGCGGAGGCGGCGTTTGTTCCGCCGACATTTTTTCCTTTATCGATTTCGTCCGCGCCGTGAATTTTCACAGATGCTTTAGGGATATTGATAATTGCTTTACAACTTGGGCAAGGTCCTTTCATTCCCGCGAATTTATCGCTGACCTTAAACCGTTTCATGCAACCCGGACAAATTACGTTTATTGGCATTGGTTAAAAGTAAAAAAATTGTAGTGATATTTCAGTAAATATTTCAGCAATATTTTCTGTGGAATTGTGAAAGTTCTGTAAAATTATTATCGTAAAATTATTATCATTAACGCAAAATATATTGACGCGAAAACGTCAGATTCTAATAGTCGATTTTGCGGCGTTAATCTAAAAGTAAACTAGAAACGGTTCAAAATTCTATCAGACTGTCAAAACAAATCAAGTCAATCTATCGCCAATATTTCGATCTAAATCAACGTTGTCCCTTTTATCTTTTGACAACAATTTTATGTAACCGTTCACGGAATTTTTTATTTTTTATTGCAAAATAAAAACGTGAATAGTTACAAATTAACAAATGTAGAGACGCACCTTGCGTCTCATTGTTCGATCAAAAGCTCACCGATAGAGACGCAAAGCATTGCGTCTCTACGTTGGGTTTAGCAATTTAAAAACGCTAAAAGTCCCTAATAAATTGTTACAACGCAAAATCCAAAATAAATTTTCCGACTAATATTAGGGAACTTCTAAAAACTAATATTAGAAGGAACGCGGGCGTCCCGCCTGCATGACAAACGCCTAAATATGCGGTCGAGACGACCGCGATCCTAATAAAAATAAATTTTATTAAATTCGC
>JAITAZ010000028.1 GCA_031283825.1 Planctomycetaceae bacterium
TAGGATTCACTCAAGACGAAGTAAATATGATTATGCAAGCTGTCAATATTGAAGCAAATCAAATCAATATTGACATGAAAAGTTATTACAACGGTTATATATTTAATAGAAAAGCAAAAACCCAAGTTTATAACTCGTCGATGATTCTTTATTTTTTTAATCAGATACTAAAGAACGAGGATTTAAAGCTTATTGATCCGAATTTAAGTATTGATCCGCAACGTTTACGTCGTCTTGTTCGGAGTGAGCATAATCGCGATGTATTGATTCAGATAATAAAAGAAGGCGGTATAGTTTCGGGGATTTTAGAAAAATTCTCGATAGATAATTTAGATGATAATAAACATTTTATTTCGTTATTATTTTACATGGGATTGCTTACGATCAAGGGAAGTAGCGGTAGCCTGACACAACTTGTGATTCCTAATTATTCAATTCAGCAAGTTTATTGGGAACAGGTTCGGAGTCTTATTGAGGAGAGTTCAGAGCTTGCCAAAATAAATACCGACGTTTTAGAAAAACATATAAATAATATTGCGTCTGCCGGAGAAATAGAAGGATTTATTGATTACATTTCTCAAAACGTATTTAGCAAGTTATCGGATTACGATCTTCAACAATTTGACGAAAAATATATTAAAATTTTATTGTTGTCTTATTTGTTGCTTAACACTCTTTATATTCCGATGAGCGAATACGAAACGGCGTCGGGTCGGACGGATATATTTCTTCAACGTAATCCTAAATATTCCGCCGACGTGAAATATGAGTGGGTCTGGGAATTAAAATATTGCAAAACAAAATCGACACCAAAAGAAATCGCCCAAGCAACCCAAGACGGACTCGAACAATTGAATCAATATATCGCGTCGCATCGTTTAAAAAATCGTCCTAACTTAAAATCCGCCCTATTGATTTTTATCGGAAAAAATAAATACAAAATTGTAATTCCACAGTAGAAAAATTTTTAAAACTCAAAATTTTATATTAAACCGCCAGTTCGCGGAAAGTAGAAATATGTTACAAAAAGAATCTGTTTTAGCGAGTATTATTATTCCGGCGCGTTATCAATCGACGCGATTATTGGGGAAGCCGTTGATCAAAATTGCCGGAGTTGAAATGGTAAAACGAGTGGCGAATATTGCGTCTATTGTTTGCGGTTCTTACGTCAACTGTGATTATGCGGTTGCTACAGACGATTCGCGGATTATAGATTTTTGCAATCAAGAAAAAATCCCCGTCGTTACGACTCGAATTGACTGTTCAAACGGTACGGAACGATGTTGGGATGCAGTCTCTCAAAAGATAAATAAACCCAAGCTAATAATTAACATGCAAGGCGATAATCCATTGTGTCCGCCGGAGTTAATTCTTGCTTTGATTGATTCATGGCAAAATAATTCAGACGTAGATTTGTTCACGCCGGCGGTTCAACTTAGCTGGGACGAATACGACAGAATTATTGAAACGAAAAAGATAACTCCATATTCAGGAACGACCGTTCTGGTAGATAACAATAATTTCGCGTTGGCTTTTTCAAAAGCGGTTATTCCGGCAATTAGAGATATTGAGAAGGCGAAAAAATTAAAATCAGTTAGTCCAGTTCGTCGTCATATTGGCGTATATGCTTATACTTTTGAAGCGTTGAGGCAGTATGTCGAATTACCTCAATCCGATTACGAATTAAACTGCGTCGAAGGATTAGAACAAATGAGATTTCTAGAAAACGGAATGAGAATAAAAATCGTGCCGATGGATTATCGCGGACAAAAAACTACCGGAGGAGTCGATTCGCCAGAAGATATAAAACGTGTTGAAGAAATAATCGCAACCTACGGCGATCCTTTCAAACAAGTCTTTAAGCCTAGATAACCATTCACGGTTTTTTAAATTCGTCATTATGTAATATCAGGTGAAAAATTCAAATGATGATTAACAAAATTTGCTGCATTGTTATAAAAATTCCATTTAAATCAGTAGGATAAAAATTCATTTTTAGTATATGAAAAAAATTAAGCGTAGGGTTGTAAATTTTCTTTATTTTTTGGTTAGGCGATATATTTTTTTATCGTTTATGCTTTGTGTTTTGATTCCGTTGGTTTTGTACGGGGCGATGCAATCTTGGACGAAGACGGAGAATCGAGTCGAGGATTGGATTCCTCAATCTTTTGAGGAGACTCGTTTGCTTGTTCGATTTTGTTCGGTGTTTGGCTATGACGAGATTTTGATGATTACTTGGGACGGTTGCACGTTGGACTCGGCGGAACTTGATGAGTTTCGCGATAAACTTTTATCTCCGGTTCTTCGCGGCGAGGAGGAAGTTGTTTATTATCGAAAGGTAATTACCGGACGCGATGTTTATGAGCAGTTGCGTGATTCGCCGCTTAATTTAACGAAAAAGGCGGCGGTTGAGCGGATGTCTCGTTGGTTGATTTCGGCGGACGGTCAAACGACTTGTCTGATTGCGTTGATTTCTGAAACTGGTTCAAAGTATCGGCGGGATGCGGTAGATTATGTGTGGAGGGTTGCGGACGAGATTGACGGGCTTGACGCGAAGTCGATTCATGTTGCTGGTTCGACGATGGACAGTGTCGCGATTGACAATGCGAGTAAAGCTGACTTGGTGAAGCTCAATATTTATTCTTATACGCTTTGTATTATTATTTCGTTGATTTGTATGCATAATTTGCAAGCGACGTTGTTGGTGTTTTTGCTTGCGATTTTTAATCAGTATCTTTGTTTGGCGTTGATTTATTATTCTGGTATTCCGTTTGATTCGGTGTTGATGTTGGCGGTGAATTTAACGTTTGTTTTATCGGTTTCGTTTGGGATGTACATTGTGAGTTATTATCGTCAAGCGATAAGTTTTTTATCTCCTCAGCTTGCGATTAACCGTGCGTTGCGAGACACAATTGGACCGATGTTTGTTGCTGTTACGACGACGGTTGTAGCGTTATTTTCGTTCACGGGCAGCGAGATGATTCCGATTCGCAAGTTCGGATTTTTCAGCGGAATTTCAATATTATGTGCGTCGGCGATGATGATAATTTTCATTGGGATGCATTATTCTCTTTTTCCGTCGCGAAAGTGGATGGGTCTTGGGCGGGGCGGGAAGAAAATGAATTTTCGTAACGATAATTCTAAAGCGGTTGATGTTAAT
The DNA here is from genome assembly GCA_031283825.1 of Planctomycetaceae bacterium. GTDB lineage: Bacteria > Planctomycetota > Planctomycetia > Pirellulales > Thermoguttaceae > WRKP01. The sequence goes on from JAITAZ010000028.1 coordinate 3,161, forward strand.
AATTCGGGTGGTGATTTATCGGGCGAGGTTAATTTGTCGAGCAAGTTGGGCGAGTTTTCCAGTGATTCGTGGATTGGCAAGTTGTTGTGTCGATTTCTTCCTTTGGTTGAGTTGCGTTATCGATGGGTGATTATTTTTATTACGTTGACGTTATTTTTTGCGGGAGTAATTGGCGTTACGAAAATTCGGACGTATGTAGGGATTCAGGCGATGCTTTCATCTGATTCGAAGCCGGTGCGGGATTATGATTGGATTGAGAGTCGAATTGGACCGTTGATTCCGGTGGAGATTGTAGTGGAGATGCAAGGCGAGGGAGCGGCGGAGATGTTGATGAATTTGCGGGTGATTGAGGGGCTTGCATTTTCGTTACGAAAACAGTTAGATGCGGAGTTGACGGTAATTAGTCCGCGAGATTTTTTATCGCGTGTGCCGTCGGACACTGGCGGAGGTTGGAAGAACATCGCGCGTGAGCGGATTTTTGAGAGGTTGCTTTATGCGAATCGCGAGGATTTAGCGACGTCGGGATATTTTGCGGAGCGGGACAAGGTGCAATATTGGAGGATTACGGTGAGAAATTTTGCGTCAAGAAATGAGGATCAGGGACCGTTTTTGGACAAGGTGAAGCGTGTTGTTGACGAGTATTTGCGTGGAGATTTAACGCGTTTTGGCGAGGTGAAATTGTTAGACAATTATGTTTGTGGTGGAGTTCCGTTGGTGTATCGGGCGCAGCGTCAATTGTTGACGGATTTGCAGATGAGTTTTTTATCGGCGTTTATTTTGATAACGGTGATATTATCGATATTTTCGCGTAGTGTGATTCGTGGTGTATTATTGATGTTCCCGAATGTTTTCCCGTGTGTTTTGATTTTTGGGATATTGGGATTTATTGGTTTGAGAATTGAGATTGGAACGATGTTAACGGCGAGTGCGGCGTTGGGTTTATCGGTTGATGGGACGATACATTTTATGACGTGTTATAGGGAGGCGTTACGATCAGGTTTATCTCCGTTAGAGTCGATAAAGGACGGATATCGGCGATGTAGTACGGCGTTGGTTCAGACGACTGCGGTGTGTGCGTTTGGTTTATTAGTTTTTTCGTTGAGTACGTTTACGCCGACGGTATATTTTAGTTTTTTCATGTTTTCGTTATTGATTGTAGCGTGTCTGTCGGATTTAATAATTCTTCCAGCGATTTTACTAATTCTCCCAAAAGATGTTTTTAAGTATTGATAATAAAAACCATATTATTTTTTGGGGGGACAAAGGGGACGTTGGGGACTTAGGGGACACTGGGGACATTCTTGTTTAAAATCTGGGATTAATGGCTCGGGGGACAAAATTGAAAAAAAAATCTCTTTTAAAAAGCCGTTGACTGTTGAGTCGTT
>JAITAZ010000030.1 GCA_031283825.1 Planctomycetaceae bacterium
TTTGTCGGCGAAGTCATCGCGCTAGTCGTCGAAGTCGGCGTTGTTTCCGAATCAGTAAAAACCCGAAATTCCGTAGGTGGAATTCGGAATTCGGAATTCGGAATTCGGAATTGTGTTGTTTTTTCAAAATTATTAATTGATGAAATCATAATATTATTAACTCATGTTACGCAGTATTTGATCTGGTAGGCGACCTTTCGCCGAAAGGTCGCGTTGCCGAAGGCAACGATAAAATGGATTCGACAATAATTAAAATCAATTCAGATTTACCATCGGCTAACGCCGACGCGACCTTTCGGCGAAAGGTCGCCTACCTGAGTCGGGGGCAACAAGTGCGTAACATGATTTATTAAATTCGGAATTGGTTTTATTGCTTTATTGCTATTGCAAAATCATTAACTAATAATCTTGTGATAATACTAAACTAAAAATAATCCCCAATAATTCAAAGACATAAATAAATATTCCCCACAATTCCGAATTCCGAATTCCGAATTTCCCCCGCATTCCGAATTCCGAATTTACTTACTTCCGACATATTTAACTTCACCGATGATAGCGCCTTTTTGTTGTAGTGCTTTTATTACGTCAATCATTTCTTGTGGCGTTAATCTTAGGCTATCCATTGATGCTTGTAGGGCTTTTAATTTTGTGTTTGTGATATTTTCTCCGTTGAATTGTTTTAATTTTGTTTCTGTATCGACGTCTATGAATCTTCTTGGGTTAATTTCTTGTTCTGGTGGAACGACCGGCGGTCTGATTTCTGCTTCTATATTTTTATGAGAGATTACGACAGGTTTTACGTGTACGTCTTCGTCTATAATGATCGTGCCTGATTTTTCGTCGATTAGAACTTGTGGTTGCATTGGTATATTTATAAAAATTTCTGTTGCGAGCAATTGATCCATAAATTTCATTGGATTTACGTAATTTTCTTTTGGAACTCTTATGATAACGTAGCTTCCGTCGATAGCTTTTGCGATATCTCCTGTTTGTTGTCTGAATTCGTTGTTTATGCTTGAGGCGATATTGAAAGCCATTCTCATGTTAGCGTGTTCAGGACGTAGTACGAGCGTAACGCAACCGTCTTTGATATATGGATTATTGAAATCAGCGGTTAATCTGCAACCGTTTGTGATGAATGCGTTATTTGGTTTTGTTTGAATTTCGGTTAGGTTTCCCCACGCGATTCCTTGAATTGGGGTTTCTTCTGGCGACAGGGGGATTGGCGCGAACAATTTCATTTGTGTTAATCTACCTCCAGCTAAGCTTTTTGCATTTCCGACGGAGGCGACGGAGCAATCGATGAGGTCTCCGCTTCTGGCGCCGTTTGCTGGAATGGTTGCGGAGACTACGACGAGGGCGCTATTTCTGGAAGAATTGATAGATTTAACGTCATTTTCGGGCAAGCCGGAGCGGGTCAGGACTTGTAAAATTGATTTTGCGGCGGGGCTGAAGTTTTTCAGATCGTCTCCGCTACCGTTGAGACCGGAAACGATACCGAATCCTTGAATAACGGTTCCTTCTTGACCTTTAACTCGTGCAACGTTTTCGACTCGGAGTGTTGCTCCGAATAGTTCAACATTGGCGAGTAGAGCAAAAAAACATATTAACTGAAATAACAAACATTTAGTTGACATTTATAAGTTGTTCAAATAAAGGAAATTAACAAATTCAAAGTTCATGCGTAAATTGTCAAATTATTGTTAAGATTATTGTGTTTCCATAATCGAAAAGACGTAGAATCAAAAATCCTGTTAAACTTTAACGAATGTACCGATTATACAGCTTGCTACATTACCATCGTACAAAATCTAAAAAATGATTAAGAAATTTTTCAGAAATTTACAAAAAAATAAGAATTTCCGTAATATATCAGTGGAATAATTTTACTGGACAATTTTATTTTTCATTGTCCTGCAAGGACAGTACTTGATATTCAGAACGAGATACAATTTTTTAGCGTTATCAAGTGTCGTCCTTGCAGGACTTAGTAATTCGGGAGACTTTACCGTATGCTAAAGCATACGGTTAATAAAGTGCGTCCCTAGCGGGACGGAAGAATCTACGATTCAACGAAAATACAATGCTGTTAAAATTATTCCACTGATATATTACGAGAATTTTACAAATTCAACAACAGCAAGAAAACAATCCAATACCTCAACCCCAAACGTTACAGTATAATTTATTGATCCCAATTTTGCGCCCAAGATTTCCAGTCCACCTCTCAATTTGAATTTAAACCGTTTATTTTTGCAAAAAGGTAAAATGTATTTAAAAATATTTGTATCCTTAATTACGGCAATATTTTTTACGTTGTTTTTTCGTGCTTATGTTGCTCCAATTAGTTACGCGTTGCTACTATCAGGGTTATTTGTCTTTTTACAATTATACTTTATTTCAGTACGAAATTGTTTTAAGATGAAAAATGTTTGTTGTTTATTGAGCGTTGAAATTTTTTACATTATAATCATGCTGAGTTTATTTTATATGATAAATATTGAACTAGTATTTTCTTTTTACATATTTCTTTGGATGATTTTTCTTACAATACTGATTCCGATAATTATGATACCAGTATATGGATTTTACATATTTTCCATAGTTAAACTCCGACAAATTTTTAATTGTGAACAATGGGATGAAAACTGTAAGGGTAGTATATTTTGGATTATTATAATTTATATTTTTGGAATTTTATATTTATTGTCTGTTCTCTCCTCTTCATAAATTATTTTTTATGAAAAACGATAATTTTTTGACAGAGGTGGATTGGAAATTCTGGGCGCAAAATTGGGATCAATAAGTTATACAGTAACGTTTGGGTTTGAGGTATTGGATGGTTTTCTTGCTGTTGTTGATTTTGTAAAATTCTCTAGTTCGATGAATCTGAAACAGGCTCTGTTGAGGAACAAACTGTCAGGAATAATCGGACTAGCGAAGTTTGGACTTCGCCCCGATCTCTTTATCGGAGATCGAGGAAATTTTCTTGCATCAATTAGAAAAAAATCTATTCCAAAATTTTGATATTCATGCCTAAAAAAAAACTACTAGCAATCTCGGTTATTAAAAATGATTATTACTACATCGGATCAACCAAAATATACCTCGATAGGTTTTTTGTACGATAAGGACGAGTGAATTCTCTCAATGTTATA
>JAITAZ010000058.1 GCA_031283825.1 Planctomycetaceae bacterium
TCGGAGGCTACATCGGACTCGGAAAGTTTTGTTGAGAATATTACGTAACTCTCAAAGATGTTTCAATGCAAAACTATGAAAAACGTCATAGAATGTTCGTCAAATATTGGGCAAATAGAAGATGTTTTGCATCTTTGGGGAATTTTTCGGTTTTTGTAAATCCTTGTTTTTCAAATAGTTAAGTACCCCCGATTGGATTCGAACCAACGACCTACGGTTTAGGAAACCGTCGCTCTATCCCCTGAGCTACGAGGGCAAATTGTTTCTATCTTTCTTTGTTGAGTCTCTTTTTGCTAGTCAAATTTCTTTTTTATTCTCTTTTATATTAACATTATTTTCTACTACATCAACATAAAATAATTTATTTATCAAAATTCTTTTTCAACAATGATATCTCACGTTTTTTGAACGTCCTCTACTGATTGATCTAAAGCGTTTTCTATAGCTTTTATGGCTTGTTTTTTTGTTTCTTCAAATGATAATTTTACAGTTGCACCGGCGGCTCTTTTGTGTCCGCCGCCTGCGAATTGTCTTGCTATCTTATTACAATCAATCTCATTGCGACTGCGGAAACTTAACTTAAAATCTCCATCGTCAAGCTCTGTAATCAATAACGAAACTTGTGAATCCTTAATCTTCAAAATCATACTCGCTAAACCCTCCGTCTCCGAATTATCAGCGCCGGAAATTTTAATATCGTCTAGCAAAACTTTCGCACACATCAATTTGCCATCAAAAAAAGACTCTACATTTGAAAGAGTCCTGCCAACTAAACGCACTCGACCTAACGACTCCTGTTCAAAAATCAACTTGTAAACCATCGACGACTTAACGCCCGCGTCAATCAATCTCGCAACAGTCCGATACGTGCCGGAATTAACACTAGAATATGCAAACCAACCCGTGTCTGTTGCAATCGCTACAAAAATTGAAAAAGCAATATCATAATTTAACTCTACACCTAAAGCATCCGCCGCACGAATTACAATTATTCCCGTCGCCTCCGCCGTCGAATCCACAAACCTTTCAGCACCGAGATCGTCCCACGATTCATGATGATCCAAAACCAACTTTATCGCCTTAGATTCGCGAATAATTTGACCCATATCCCCAAGCTGAGACCAAACACTCGTGTCAAGAATTATTATCAAATCAACCGTTGATAACCATTCGCTCATCTCGCCATTTAACTGTTCAAGCCCCGTTATTTTTCGCAAAGGATCAAGAAAAACTAATGTCGGAGGCAAAGGATGATGATTAAGAATTCGAACCTCTTTACCAAGCCGCGTCAAAATATGAAACATCGCCAACTCGCTGCCAAGACAATCTCCATCCGGTCGCCGATGAGCCGTTAAAAGAACTCGCCTTGATTCCTTAACTCGCGAAACAAATCCGCTCCAATTTATCGATTTAGATTGTTCGATAGCTTCGGCAACAATATCGTTACAATTATTATTTAAATTATTTGATTCCATAAAATATTTATCTAAATTTATCAGCCGATCAAATTGTTATCTCGGCATTCGTTTTTGATTTTCAATTCCGCATTAAGCACCAGAATCAAATTGTACGTGAATATTATTTTTTGTGAATGCTTACATTTAATTTTTAATCGTGTATAATCGCCGCCCCTCCGCTTGACAGTATATACAAGATAAATTCGCGTCAAAATGAAATTCAACTTAGCCGTTTTTATACTGCCAATCAAACGGATTCGTCCGGCAACTTAAATCGACTATTCACAATTTAGAATAATGTCGTTTAATATCGCCGATTTAATTCGTCCATCAAACTTAACCTTTATCAATTAACAATCAAGCAACGCAAACGCAAATGATCAATCTCAACGACCATATTAGAACAATTCAAGACTTCCCGATTCCGGGTATCCTCTTTTACGACATAACGACCCTGATTCGTAAAGGCGAAATATTTAATGAAACGATAAATCGTCTTGCCGATTCAGTTGAATCGTTTAAACCATTCGACGCAATAGTCGCGCCGGAATCACGCGGCTTTATTTTCGCCGCACCGCTTGCAACAAAATTAAATGTCGGATTGATTCCGATTCGCAAGCCGGGTAAATTGCCATGCAAAACCGTTTCAAAATCTTACGATTTAGAATACGGAACAAACACCATACAAATGGACGTCGACGCCCTAAAAAACGGAGGTCGAATTCTAATCGTAGATGACTTGCTCGCAACAGGAGGAACCGTCGAAGCATGCAGAAGTCTAGTTGAAGAAAACGGAGGAGAAGTCGCCGCCGCCGTTTTCGTTATAGAATTAACCTCGCTAAAAGGTAGAGAAAAAATCAAAACAAAAAATATCGTCTCACTGCTGCAATACGAATAAAATGTCAACCAGATTCCATAAAAATCTGAAACTATTTTAAAAAAAATTATCGTTACAAAAAATATTCGTTAAAAGTTTCATTCGCTTTGCAAAATTCGCGAATGATTATTTCACTTCAAACTGTATTTATCACAATGACTCCAAAAATTACTTATTCAGATTATGTGAAAGAATGGATTAAAGAAATCGAATCGGATAATCCATCGACTAGAGAAAAAGGATTGCGTTTTTCAAAAAAACTCATTACGCAATGGCTCGATATTGACGAAGATGACGATAATATAACATATTGCGACGGAACAGCAGACGGCGGAATCGATATCGCATACTTAGATAAAGCAGACGCAAACAACGAAGAAGACGACATAGCGTCGGGCGATACTTGGTATCTCATTCAGAGTAAATACGGTTCGGCTTTTCGCGGAAAAACGTCGCTTTATGATGAAAGCATCAAGGTAATCGATACGATAGACGGCAAGCGTCCTAATTTGAATTCGTTGTCTCAAGGAATCAAAGATAAGCTCTCGTATTTTCGCATGAAAGCAAAAGCGGGATACGATAAAATTGTGCTGGTTTTTGCAACCGTCGAACCACTGACTTCCGAACAACAACGCTTTTTACAGATTATTCAAACCGAAGGACAAAAACAATTAGAAGGAATTTTTAACGTTGAATCCGTTTCAATCAGAACGATTTTTGATCGTCTTGAGAATCCGGTTGATTTAACAATTCCGCTGAAAATATCGTTACAAAAAACAAGCGACGAACTATGGCTTGGAACAACGCGGCTTTTAGATTTGTACGAATTTCTTAAAAATTACAAAGCTAAAACTAGCGACCTCGATCAGTTGTTTGAAAAAAATGTTCGTAAATTTTTAGGAAGTCGCAAGAAGGTCAACATGAAAATTCAAAAGACTCTTAAAGGAGAAGACGACAACGAAAATCCGCGATATTTCGGACTTTACAACAACGGCATTACTTTTGTAGTCAAAGATATTGTCGAATCGCGTGACAAGAATAATGATGTCATTTGGACTTTACACAATCCGTTTATCGTTAATGGTTGTCAGACGACTCGTTCTATTTGGGAAGTATTTCAATCTAAGTTGGATTCGGGCGGTTCGAATGAAAGTCAAATTATTAACGCGTGGAAAAAAGAAGTTGAACAAGCAATTGTTGTAACGAAAATAGCAAAGATCGGCGAAGATAATAACAAATTATTGTTGGCGATCACTCGTCATACAAACAGTCAAAACGCAGTTGCTGAAAAAGATTTTATTTCGCTCGATGATAATTTTAAAGAGTGGGCGGAACAGATGAAGAAACAGTATAAAATTTATCTTGAAACGCAACGCGGAGGTTGGGATTCCGAAAGAACAAAAAGACTGGCTTTCAATTATAAAGATCATGCTAACGCTTTTGATTTGTTGAAAGTTTTTGCGGCGGGTTGGTTATCGGAAGCTGGCGCGGCGTTTGGTCGAAATGCAGCTTTTGTGCCGGACGGAAGTATTTTTAAAAAGATTATCGGGAAAGAAGGCGCTGATAATAATGGAGATATGTTTGGAGTAGAAGATTTATTTGCGGCTTATAATTTATCGGCGGTCGCTAAACAAAATAATTTCGGACGCGGCGCTGAACAGATTGCAAGAAGGCAATCAAAATTTCTTTTCTATTCAATTTTCGTAGGGCTAATAAAATGGATGCTAGAACGCGAAGGATTTCCAAGCGGTTTACGTGATATTAGCAAAGCGATTAACATTCTTTCGGATGATAAGAATAAAGAATGTTACGAAAAAATTATCCAAGCCGCTTGCGCGGTAATTGACAACTATTTCAGCAACGCTGAAACAAAATCAATTTATAACGAAGATACTTTCAAAGACGACTTTAATAACAATATTAACGGCTATCTGAAATGGGAAAAAATCGGTAAAAGCGAAAAAGATTGTCCAAATTTATTTTACAGAATCGATATTGAAAAAGCTGTTCTTCAAAAGAAAAACGGATCAAAGAAATCGCCTATCGATTTAATTATTGAAACGATAAAAGGCAAGTAAAATGTTGAGAATAGTTTCGTTTGTGCGTTCGATAATTTTTT
>JAITAZ010000075.1 GCA_031283825.1 Planctomycetaceae bacterium
ACTGCAAGATGAAGACCGATACGAAACGGAATGGAATCGATATTGCGAAGCGTTAAGGAGAAATTATCAGAGTATAATTTTAGGACATGGCGATTTATTGTTTCGATTGAACAAAAAATTCGGATTTTCGGATCGGCTTATTTCTCAAAATGTTGCGATGTTGCAGGGGCGAACTTTTCGTTGTCCGTCGCATCTTGAGGTAATTAAAAATTTATATTCAATTGAAAAAGCAATGGAGTAGTAACGGCTCCTGTTGAAATTTTTATGACTACAACTAACAAGGCAAAAAAGCATATTTTGAATCTGCTTAGCGGAGCGGGTTTGAATATAATCAATCTTTTAATTGGCGTAATTATCGGTTTAGTTTTAACGCCGTTTCTTGTGAAGTCGTTGGGGGCGAGATATTATGGAATCAATGAGATAATCGCGACGTTTGTCGGTTGTTTTATGCTTCTTGACTTGGGGATTGATTCTGCGGTTGCGCGTTTTTTCACGTTGCATTATTCGCGCGAGGAGAAAAAAGAATGTCTTGAAATTGCGAACACGGCGTTTTTTCTTTTTTTATTGTTTGGTTTGTTGGGGACGCTTGGCATTATTTTATCTGCGGTCGGAATTTATTTTATTTATCCCAAAATGGAGGACAGGACGCTTTTTCTTCATATCATGTTGATCAATGGAATCGCGTTTGGGTTGAACTTTATAACGAAAGTTTTTTTTGGTGTCGTGAACGGGACGATGAAACAATATTTAACGAGTTCGCGCGACGTTTTTATTCGGCTGCTTGGGATGACGTTGACATTTTTGGTTGTTTATTTCGGCGGGCGGTTGTATGCGATTTCATTTGTCAATTTGGGAATAACGATTTTTAATGTATTTTTGATGCTGCGATTGGCAAAATTCGCGTTTCCTGAATTTATGATTTCGCGGCTTTTATTCAAGATGAATTTGGTGCGAAAATTATTCGGATTTGCGTTTGCAACGTTTATAGTTTTTGTCGGTGATACGATAACGACGCGAGGCGGCGTTTTTGTTATTGGAGTGATGTTATCGGTTGAAGCCGCTACGCCGCTTATGGCGGTAAGTATGAAACTTTGCGAACTTTACGCCTTGTTGATGTTGACAATTTGCGGAGGATGGTTAATTTCGTGGCTGACGTATTTATATGCAAATAACGAAAAAAAATTGATAGACGAGTCGATGAGTTTAGCTTATAAAGTGTGTACGTATGCGGCGAGTTTTATGTTTTTCGGAATTGTTGTTTGGTCGCCTGATTTTGTTAGTCGGTGGATGGGCGGGAATTTTCTTATTGCGTATGATAGTTTAATTATTATTGCGGCGGAGCATTGGATTATTTTTTCTCATGCGCCGAATACAAAGTTTTTATTTGCGATTGCGAAACATCGTTTTCTGGCGGATTGTCATTTAGTTTCGGCGATTGTTCAGATTTTTCTTATGATAATTTTTGTCAATTGGGGATGGGGGATAACGGGCGTAGCAATGGGATATTTTTTAGCGTCGATACCGGTGCGAGGTTTAATTATTCCGATTTATGTTTTGAAGATTCGGCAGGTAGATTTTTTCAGATATTACGCGAATATTATCTTGTACATGATGATTTCAGCGATTGGATTTATTCTCCCGTATTTAATTTCGCGGCAATTATTAACGCCGGATTACAAAACATTATTGATAATAGGAATCTTGAGCGTCTGTTGTTATGTGCCGTTTATTTTTATTGTCGGATTTGATAAAACGGAAAAAGAAAAAATCAAAAACATACTTTTATCCGTAATTAGAAAAAATAAATAGTAGCTATCAGTATTGCAAATAACGCCGCTTGTGAGTCTTTTCAAGCCAAATGTCCTTCATGTTTTTAATGTCCTTCATATCATTTAAAAAGAAACAACTGAATGATTGCTCATAAATATAATATTTGTACAAAAATTCAATTATTTGTTACGAAAAATTTATTCGATTCAGTTATTCGCGGTTGTAAATTTGTAACTTGTCTGTAGAATTTTCGTCTTTCAACTTTTATTCGCGAATTATTACAAACGAGTAAATTAAAATTAATCCTTAAAAAATTAACCTTCAACCTGTAAATTGTGATTCATGTTAAACGGTGCGGCATGGGCGACGATTACTGGGTCAATTGATTTTCAATTAAATGCAAAAATCAACTCAACCTCCGATAAGCGATCAAGAAATTGCTAAACTCAAAGAGTCCGCTTTATTTTCCGAAAAGGGAAAAACAAAATTTAGCTCAAGACTTCTTGTAATCGGCGGCTTGCTTACGGCAGAACAATTGCGTGAAATTGCGAAACTCGCATCGCGTTACGGCGACGGCTCCGTACATCTCACAACTCGTCAAGGCGTTGAAATACCTCATATTCCTTACGAAAAATTAAATTTATTCCAACGCGCTTTGGAGAAATCGTCTGTTAAACCGGCTCAAAGCGGAAAATGCGTTAGAGCAATTACGGCTTGTCCGGGTTCGTATTGCAAATTCGGAACTATCGATACTCAACAACTCGCAAAAGAGTTATTCAAAAAATTCGGCAAACGAAAAAATCTACCGCATAAATTTAAAATCGCCGTGAGCGGGTGCAGACATTGCTGCTCAAAACCGCACGAAAACGATCTCGGCGTAATGGGAATCGGAAAATTCGCCGTGTTCGTCGGAGGAATGGCAGGAAAAACCCCAAGATGGGGAGATAAATTACCATTTGAAATCAAAGAGAAATCAAAGCTGTTTAATATTGTCAACGCAGTAATAAATTGGTACGAAAAAAACGGAAACGACAAAGAAAGATTCGGCGCAACTATCGAAAGAGTCGGATTGGCAAATCTGATTGACGAACTCTCTCCTCTGCAATAAAATAATTTTATCGATTTTTTGTTACAATAATTCACGATTGGTTACGTTTTGCATGTTGCCAAAAATAACGAAGTACGACGCAATAAGACGGACAACTTTTTTGTCCGCTCAATAGGATACATGACGCGGCGAGTTTCAATTGAAACGACGAATTCGTTTATGTATGTGGTATTTGTTTTTTACAATATTTTTAACTGTTCATACTTTACATTTAAGTTTTGCCGAAGATGAATTAGAAAAAACTTTAGATTCTAAAGTATGTCCAGTATAAGGAGATGCTACGATGTTAAGGACTCTTGGAATTGTCAAGGGCGCGTTGCTTACTGACAAGCAGCGGCATTTTCTTGCTCGCCGATTGGATGGTAAATCGGTGTTGGAGTGGGTGGTTCGTCAGATGACGGATTGTCAACTTCTTAGCGGAGTGGTTGTGGTTGCGGACGACGACAAATCCGGTGAAATTGTCGGAGACTTGACTCCAATCGACGTTCCCGTTTATCGGACGAAAGCGAAAGACACGATGGCGTTGTTACGCGATACGCTTGAGCAATTCTCGACGTATTCGTGTTTGTTGATTGGTTGCGATTGGCCTTTTATCGATCCGACAATTTTTGATCGGCTGGTGAGAACGGCTGATTTACAAGACGAATGCGATTATAGCGCGTTTCAGTTTACGAATGAAATTTTTTCTGTCGGCAGACCGTATGGTTTATTTCCCGAATGGTATCGTGCGGCGACGTTGCGAAAGGTCGCGGGAAAGATTGACGACCCGATTTACAGAAATTTACCCGGTACGTTTTTTCTCGACAATCAAAGAAATTACAATGTCGAATTGTTACCCGCGCCTTCCGCGCTGGATCGCAATGACATCAGATTTTCTTTCGACGACGAAGACGACTGGGACAACATTATCGAACTGCACGACGCTTTGAGTCTAGATGTTTTGGACTGTCAAAAAATCAGCAGTTTGTTGTCGAATCGCGACATGCGAAACAAAACTTTTGTAAGAATGTAATTCGCAAAATTGTTAAATTTGTAACTATGCGGTAGCGATATTATTTTATGGGAATCTCTAAAATTAATTTTAAACCACAGAGGACACAGAGAACACAGAGAAAATTTTAATTTGAATCAAAACATCATTTAAATTTATTAAAGTAAAAAATTATGGATTTAAATCAAAATTTAATTTAAAAAAATATTCTCTCTGTGAACTCTGTGTTTTGTGTGGTTAATAAAAAAACGAGTTTTTAGAAGTTCCCTTATCGTTTGTTAGATGCAATCGCGATCTGGTAGGCAACAATTCGGCAAAGTTTGCCTACCAGATCGAAGCTATTCTATATTCTCTCTAATCTTCACCTACAACACTACTACAACTAATACACTACTACAACTACTACAACTAATACAACTAAAAAATGTACAAATTTTTTATCGAGACGGTTGGTTGTCAGATGAATCAACTTGACAGCGAGCTTGCGGTATCTGGTTTGACTCGTGCGGGTCTTGAGCGGGTGATGGATTATGCGTTTGCGGATGTAATAATTTTTAACACGTGTAGTATTCGTCAACATGCGGAGGACAAAGTTTACAGTGCGATTGGCAGGTTGAAGCAGTGGAAGTTGCAAAAGCCTTTTGGTGTTATTGGCGTTATTGGTTGTATGGCGCAGAAGGATCAAGGGAAGATTATATCTCGTGCGCCGCATGTTGATCTTGTGCTTGGACCTGGTCAGCTTGATTTGCTTGCGGAGACGATTTATCGATTATTAGAAACGAAAAGCGTCGGCGTTTCGACGCAGCCTGAGATTCTTGTTAGTTTGCAAAGATTGAAAGACGATCATTCGGCGGTGAAGGAGAGTTTTAGATTATTTGATCCGGCGCGTAAGGTTGAATCGCGTAAAAATCGGTTTCAGGCGTTGGTTCGGATAATGTTTGGTTGTAACAAGTTCTGTACGTATTGTATTGTGCCGAAGGTTCGCGGACCGGAGCAGAGTCGTTCTCCGGTTGAGATTCTAAACGAGGTGCGTCAGCTTGTTGATCAGGGTGTTAAGGAGATTACGTTTATTGGTCAGACGGTTAATTCTTACAAGTATTTTATGCCGCGAGGAAATATCGTTACGAAAATTCCGATTCCGTTGAAAGATGTTGGCGTTGTTGGCGGCGATGATATTATTCGTCTTTCGGATTTGCTTTATATGAGTTCGGAGATAAATGGATTGAGGCGAATTAAATTTGTTACGAATTATCCTGTTGGCATGGGCGACGATTTATTATCGGCGGTGAGAAATTTGCCGAATGTGTCGAAGTATTTGCATATTCCGGTTCAGAGTGGTTCGGACGCGGTGTTGAAAAGGATGAAGCGACAATATTCGGTTGCGGAGTATAAGGAGTTGATCGACAAAATTTACGAGACGATTCCAGACGCGGCGGTAACGTCTGATTTTATTGTCGGTTTTTGCGGAGAGACTGAAGATGAGTTTAGAGAAACAGTCGAGTTGGTGCGATATTGTAGATTTAAGAATAGTTTTGTTTTCAAGTACAGCGAGCGACCGGACACGAGGTCGGCGGAGTTGTACGCGGACGACGTAGATGAATCGACAAAAAAACGGAGAAACAATGAATTACTAGACGTACAAGAGGAAATATGTTTAGAGTTGAATCGTAAATTTATCGGACGAAAGGTTGAGATTCTTGTCGATGGAGAAACAAAAAATTACGACGACGGAAAAGTTCAATTATCCGGCAGAACGAGTTGTGATCGAATAGTTGTTTTTGACGCAGACAATTCAGATTTAATCGGACAATTTATAGAAATAGAGATCAACAACGCCTCTCCGTTTACGTTATTCGGTTGTAGATAATATTTGTAATTAATTTTTGTAACCGTTCACGGTTTTAAACACGGATAATAGCAGGATTTTTTTGGTGAATACTGATAATCGCGGAAAATGCAAATGATGATTTTAATATTCATAAAATTATATTATTTAGGTTTGTTTAGTTAATAGTTTTCAACGGAATAATTACAAAACAAAATTAAACTGTAATATACGCAGATTTTGTCTAGGGTAATTTCTAAAAATTTATTTTTTGGTAATATTGCAGTCGAAAATTTGTAACGAATATTCGTGATAATTTTTTTCTTTTGTATAAAATTATTGGTTACCAATGTAAATAGACCGTTACTAATAGATCTATTCGGCGAAAGGTCGCTAAATTACGGTTGCCTACTGAATAGTTACGAATTTTGTTAAAGGTCAATTCAACAATCAATCCCCAAAAACTGGAGTATTAAAAATGAAAATGATTTTAAAAATCAGATATTGCGCGTTCTTTGGCGCGATCTTTTTGACTTTTGTAAACTACAACTTTACAAACGCTCAACCAACAATATCAACAAACGAAAAAAATAATCCGCAACTAGTCGATGCGGCAACAAATGGAAATATTAAAGAAATCCAAATCCTACTCGACGAAGGATTCGATATAAACTCAAAAGATACCGCCGGAGATGCCGCTTTGCATCAGGCTGCGTTAGGCGGTCATCTAAAAACCGTTAAATTTCTGGTCGAAAAAAAAGCAAACCTAAATATAAAAAATATAGATGAAAAAACTCCGCTACATTACGCCGTCTCGGAAGAAAATCTTGAAATAGTCAAATACTTGATCGAAAAAAACGCTGATATAAACGCTCAAAATAAATTCGGAAATACTCCTCTACACAACGCGACCTTTTCTGGTTATTCAGAAATTGTAAATTATCTGCTCGAAAAAGGCGCGAATGTCAACGCCAAAAATAAAAACGGTAAAACCCCTCTGACTTTCACTCTGCAAAATGAAAAAGAATTCGATGAAAAAAAATTCGCAGACAAAAATTATCTCGAAATCTTTGATCGCCTAATTAAAAAAGGCGCGGATTTAAATATTCAAGATAACAACGGCGATCATATACTACCTTCAGCAATCCAACAAAAAAAACTTAACATCGCTGAATACTTGCTCAAAAAAGGTGCTAACATAAACGCAAAAAATAAACTCGGCTTTACGGCTTTACATTCTGCCGTGTCGCTAGGCGATTTTGAAGTCGCTAAATATCTAGTTGAAAAAGGCGCAGATATAAACGTAAAAGATAACACAGACAGAACGCCATTATCTGTTGCCGCATGGAGAGGTAATCTTGAAGTCGTTAAATATCTGATTGAAAAAGGCGCTAACATAAACGCAACAGGTCAAGGCGGCACGGCATTATTTAGCGCGTCTTATGACGGTCGTCTTGAAGTTGTTAAATACCTAGTTGAAAAAGGCGCCAACATAAACATAAAAAATACGCACGGAAGATCTGCATTATCTTCTGCCGTATCGGGAGGTCGTCTTGAAGTTGTTAAATATCTGGTTGAAAAAGGCGCCGACATAAACGAGAAAATCGGTATAAACAAAGAATCAATATTATTTGACGCGGCGAGCGGAGGTCATTTGAAAGTTATTGACTATCTGCTTGAGAAAGGCGTCGATATAAATGTAAAAAGTAAAGTCGGCGAAACGCCATTGTTTACCGCGACTTTTAACGGTCGCCTTGAAGCTATGAAATACCTAGTTGAAAAAGGCGCCGATATAAAAGCAAAAGATATTAATAACAATACATTATTAATTGTAGCCTCAAGAAGTAATCGTCTTGAAGTTGTTAAGTATCTGGTTGAAAAAGGAGTTGACATAAACGCAAAAAATAATCAGAAAGATACCGCTCTAATGGGATCGGCGAATAGGAATTGTTTGGAAGTTGCTAAATATCTGGTTGAAAAAGGCGCGGATATAAACGCAAAAAATATTAATAACAATACCGCATTACTTAATGTGGTATGCTCCAGTTATTATGGTAATAGAATTGAACTTGTTAAGTATTTGATCGAAAAAGGCGCCGACATAAAAGTAAAAAATTCAAGCGGTTCAACAGCGTTAATTTTAGCGGCGGGAAACAAGGAACTTGACGTCGTTAAATTTTTTGTTGAAAAGGGATTCAATGTAAACGAAAAAAGTAGATACGGCGATTCGGCGTTATTTCATGCAATTAGAAACAACGGTACTTTTGAAATCATTAATTATCTGCTTGAAAAAGGCGCTGATATAAATTTAAAAGACAGAGAAGGTATGACTCCGCTAATGATCTCAATAAGTCGGCGGTATGATAGAAATAACGCGATTACTAAATATTTGATCGAAAAAGGCGCAGATGTCAAGGCAAAAGATAAAAACGGTTCGACGGCGTTAAATTTAGCCGTAAGTAATTCGCGTTTTGAAGCGATTAAGAGTCTGGTTGAAAAAGGCGCGGATATAAACGCGAAAGATAATCTTGGCAATACTCCATTGCTTTTAGCGCCGCCAAAAAATATGGAAATTATTCAATATCTGCTTGAAAAAGGCGCGAACATAAACGCAAAAAATAACGACGGCAACTCGTTCTTAATGTTAGCGGCGATGCAAGGCGATCTTGAAAAAGTTAAATATCTAATTGACAAAGGAGCGGACGTCAACGTGAAAAATAAAATCGGCGCATCGTTGATACATTGGGCGGCGTATCAAGGTAAAATTGACGTTTTCAAGTATCTGATTGAAGAGAAAAAAATGAATATAAATGAAAAAGATAATGAAGGTAATACGCTATTACATAATGCGGCGAAGGAAGATAATTTAGAGGTTATTAAATATTTGCTTTCAAACAGCGCTGATGTAAACGCGAAAAATAAAAGCGATTCTACGCCGTTAAATTTGGCGGCGTATCATGTTTGTCGATTGGAGAGTATTAAATATTTAGTCGAGAAAGGTGCTGACGTCAACGCAAAAAACAGCGACGGTTCTACGGCGTTGCATGAAATAGCAAAGTATGAGAATCGTTTTGAGGACATAAAATATTTGCTTGCCAAAGGCGCTGATATAAACGCGAAAAATAAAAATGGTTCTACGCCGTTAATGGTATTGACGACGGACAATGATGTTAGTCTTGAAGTTATTAAATACATGATTGAAAAGGGCGCTGACGTAAAAGTAAAAGATCAATCGGATTATTCTCTGTTGACGTGTGTTGCGTTTAATTGCAAGCTGGAAGCGATCAAGTATTTGGTTGAAGAAAAAGGTTTGCGAGTCGGCGGTGAAAATGATAATGTAATGACGCCGTTACATAGAGCGGCGATGACAGGCAATATGGAAGTTGTAAAATATTTGCTTGAAAAGGGGGGCGATATAAACGCAAAAAACAAAGCAGGCGAGACGCCGCTAATAGAAACAATGAGATACGGAACATTAGAACAGGCATTATTTAATAAAAAAGAAATATTGCAATTACAAACAGTAAAAGAGAAAAAAATTGAAGTCTTTAAGTATCTGATTGAAAAAGGCGCTGATATAAATATTAAAAATAACGAAGGCTATACGCCGTTAATGATGGCGGTAAGAATTAATCATCATTACGGCATAAAATATCTAATTGAATGCGGCGCTGACGTAACTGAAAAACATAAAAGCGGAAAACCAATAACCGACTTCACTGTAACTCAATCCGAGCTAGATTTTTTAAAACAAAAAATCGCAGAAAAATCAAAAGCAGAAAAACAAAAACAGAATAAATAATTCCGGTAACCGTTCACGTTTTTTAAATATTGTAACTATTCAGTAAGCGGTTTCAGTAGGCGTTTATCGATCTGGGATTATTTTACATCTACTGGACAGTTTCAAAATCCGCACGGCGTTAACTAAAAAAAATAGTAACCGTTCACGAGTTTTTCAACACGGATTACAGGGGAATTTTAAACGCGGATAATAACGAATTTGACGGATAATCGCGGAGAATGGAAATGATGCTTTTGTGGTAGAGAAGTCAATAGATTAAAGGGGATAAAGAAGGGAG
>JAITAZ010000080.1 GCA_031283825.1 Planctomycetaceae bacterium
TTTAAATGTGTTATTGCCGTTACCGTATGCTAAAGCATACGGTTAATAATGTACTGTCCTTGCAGGACAATGAAAAATAAAATTGTCCAGTAAAATTATTCCACTGATATATTACAAAAAACATATTATTTTTTGAGCTGCTCACTCCAGATTTCAAACCAAAAAGTCTTTAAAGTCCTTTTCTATACCTTCTGTCTCTTAAAAAAAATGGGGGACTTGCGTTTACTCTTAATGCGGTTATAAAATATTAGTTGTGATGTTTATTCAATTCGATAAATTGATTTTTGATTACAATTGCGTTTAATTTAATCGTGTTGATTAAGGTGTCAAAGGCGTTGATTCTCGTTTTGTTTTGCTGATATTTCAGACGCGGGAATCGTTTTAAAATTTTTTAATCAGTCAGAAAAATAGATTTTTATGTACGACGTACCTATTGGAGTTTTTACCAGCATTGACGCCGGACTTGGCGTTAATTTTGAAGTGGTTTGTGAACTTGGTTTAAAATCGATTCAACTTCACACTCCGCGTCGCGAAAGCCGCACGCCTGCCGGAGCTTCCGCTTTTTTGTACAAATTATGGGAACATGGAATCAAAATCACAACTATATTTCTCGGATTCGAAGGCGAAAGCTACGAAACAATTGAAATAACCTCGCAAACTGTAGGTTTCGTGCCGCCTAAAACTCGCGCGGCAAGATTAGTTGAAGCATTTGAGATTTCTGATTTCGCAAAATTACTTGGCGTAACTTATATTGGGTCTCATATCGGTTTTGTGCCGCATGACCGACGTTCAAACGAATACGCTGAAGTCGTTGAAACAATAAGATCGCTTTGTAAATATCTACAAAAAAACTCTCAAGCGTTGACGCTAGAAACTGGTCAAGAATCTGTTCAAGCGTTGTTGACTTTTATCGACGATGTCGCTTGCAACAACATTTATATCAATTTCGATCCGGCAAATCTGATTCTATATGGAATCGGGAATCCAATTGAAGCGTTGAAATTAGTCGGTAGAAAAGTTCGCGGAGTACATTGCAAAGATGCAATTGCAACTAAAGGAACGCCCGGAGTTGACTGGGGACAAGAAGTTCCTTTCGGCTCAGGAGAAGTAAACGCAGAAGAATTTATTAAAACGCTACAAAAAATCGGTTACAAAGGCGCACTGACTATCGAGAGAGAAATCCCCGAACAACCAGAAAAACAAAAAGAAGAAATCGGCGCCGCCGTAAATTTAATAAATTCAATAAAAATAAAAATCAACGATTAAGAAACCAATTATTTTAAATGGTAACCGTTCACGATTTTCAAATTCGGAATTAAAGGGAATCTCTAAAAACTCAATTTTTATTAAAACCGCGTAGCGGTTTCCCAAAGTAACGATGGGTAAAAATTCGTTAGAATTTTCACCCATCGAAAAAAATCGCGTTACGTATTTATTATTCGTTACGTAAATTAATTAGTTGCGTGAAAATGTTGTTTTGTTGTAGTACGGTTGTTAAATTTTTGTAGGTTTTGTATATGTTTCTGAATAATTTTACATTTTCCTGAATTGGTCGGATTGGCTCGGCGTAGCGGACTGTTTTCGAAACGCCGTCTCGGACGTCTTTGTAAATTCCAGCGCCAACGCCGGCAAAAATCGACGCCGCTACTAACGTCGCATTCGGAACCTGAAGAGGATTTATCTCTAGCCCAAAAATGTCCGCTATCGTCTGACGCCAAATCGGTGATAATGTCGCGCCGCCTGTTACTGTCAACGAATCTATCTCTACATCAGATTGACGCATCCCTTGATACATGTCAAAACTCTCCATCGTTACGCCTTCAATTACAGCACGAATCATGTCCGACCTACTATGCACAAATCGCAACCCCACAAACGCACCCTGCGCCATCGCATCCCACAACGGATATCCAGCACCAGATAAAAAAGGTAAAAACATCAACCCTCGCGAACCCGACTTACTCTGACCCAATAACTCCTCCATCAAAATAAACGGACTCACACCCATCCGCTCGCTCTCCGCTTTTTCCGGCAACGCAACAATATCACGTATCCAACGATAACACGCCGCCGCCCCAAGCTGTATCCCCTCCAACTCATAAAGACCAACTATCCCAGACGACGGTACCATCAAACCCGGACTCTTATTCAACTCAACCTTTCGCGTGCCAACTACCAAAAGTCCGGCAGTCCCAAGCGTAAGAGACGCACGATTCGCCTCAATAACTCCAGCACCAATCGCCGCACATTGCTGATCGCCAGTCGCCGCAACTAATAATGTTCCCTCGCTCAATCCGCTGCGTCTCGCCGCCTCCGCACTAACTCCGCCAACAACCGTACCCGGCTCGACAAAAGACGAAAAAAGAGATCGCGAAAATCCAAATAATTCAAACACACGATCAAACCAGTCAAGTTTGCGAATGTCCATCATTCCGCTACAACACGCATTCGTTACCTCCGTCCGCAATTCGCCGCCAAATTTATAAAGTATATAATCAGCAGGAAATACAACCCGCTCCACCCTCGACCAAAACTCCGGCTGATTATTCTTATACCAAACAAGATTCGACAACGTATATGTCGGCGTCAACGGCATCCCTGTTGTCTCGTAAAGTTCAGACGGCGGAATTTTCGATCCAATAAATCCTAATTCCGAAACGCCGCGATTGTCCTGCCAAATTATAAATCGATTGTTCAACAACTCACCGCCGCTATCAAGCAACCCAAACGACGCACGATGAGACGCAACACTCACCGCTCGAATCAATCGCGAATCAATTCCCGTCTCCCGCAACGCCTCGCGACACGTTTCGTAAACTTTTGTCAATACTAATTCCGCGTCTTGCTCAACCCAATGCTCAGCAGGATAAATCGACGGATACTCGCAATAAGAACCACCCAACGATTTACCATCAACGTCAAATATCATCGCATTGACGCCAGTCGTACCAACGTCTATGCCCATCAAATAACCCAAAAATTTTTCTTCCGACATTTGATTTCTCCTTGAAAAATCATAATTAAAAACCAAAAAAACTTTGCCAACATTAGACCAATATTGGGAATCTCTAAAAATTAATTTTAAACCACAGAGGACACAGAGAACACAGAGAAAATTTTAATTTATTAAAGTAAAAAATTATGGATTTAAATAAAAATTTAATGTTTAAAAAATATTCTCTCTGTGAACTCTGTGTTCTCTGTGGTTAATAAAAAAACGAGTTTTTAGAAGTTCCCTATTGTTTT
>JAITAZ010000092.1 GCA_031283825.1 Planctomycetaceae bacterium
GGCGTTTTTGATTCGGCGATCCAAAAAGTTCTTGCTGATGTTAGGTCGAACTGGATCATCTTTGACGTTTTTCTTTCGACTCCTCCTGCTCGTTCTGAAACCGGAAATAGTATCTCGTCGGGTTTTGGATTTTTCATTGCAATCCATTCTTTGATTTTATTTACGACAGATACGTGCAACGGCAACACGTCGTATCGTCGTCGTTTCGAGTAGCAAGCATCGACAATGATCGTTGTTTGTGATTCATTATCGAAACAAATATTTTCCATTGTTAAACTTCCTATTTCGCCTTTTCTGAATCCAGTGTAACTTGCGAGCAAGTACATTATTGATCTATCGATTCCGCTTATTCCTTCGATAGGCGGACCTGTCTCTGCGGCGTTCATTAATAATTGGAACTCTTCGCTATTTAATGCTCTTCTATCGTGTCTTCGGTCAACGCGGCTATTCATTTTCGACAACGACGTAAGCGGATGTTCGATATGTCTTTTGTGGATATACATCCAATTGCAAAATGATTTTAACGCTTGCAAATAATGATTACTCGTCTCGATACTACAACCGAAATCGTCTCTTAACTCGACAAGAAAATGCTCAACGTCGCTTGCGTTTATTTGCGATGGATTTTTCCAATTGCAATTTTCGATAGCGCGTTTTATTTTTGCGATAATCTCTTTAACGTGTTTTGATGAATTATTACGCGACTTGAGATGTGTTTCGTAATCGTCGAGGTGTTTGTCGATATTTTTTTTCATCTCGAATTCGGCGACAGACACGAGTCCGTTTTTGATTCGATCAACTTGTTTGAGCAATTCCGCTAGGTGTTGTTGAGCGATTGTTTTGTTCTCTGACAGCGGAATACGACGCTCGACTCCGTTTTCGTCTCGATATCGACCGTACCATTTTTTTGTTTTTGTTTTGATTTTCTTTTTTGTTTGCGGGTCGATTTTTACGACATCTGGTTTGTACAAATTAGCCATTTTTTAATCTCCTTTAATTTAAGGTTTCAAATGTGTTATGCCTTTTTTGCAAGGCGACGGTTTTGTACTGATATTAAGCCTCAAAATATCAATAAAGGGAAGCCAACTTGTCAAAAATTTTTACTTATTTTTTTTGTTACAATAATTCTGACGCGAGTAATTCCAGTTGTCGCGTTTTGGGCAACCTGCGTCGATCCATGCGAGTAATTCGTCTTTTTTCCAAAACAATTTTTTTCCGATATTAATAGGTTTTGGAATTTTTCCGATTTGATCCCATGCGTACCATGTCCGTAGCGATACGCCGATCAAGTTGACGGATTGAGACGACGTTAAAAGTATTTGTTCGTTTTTTATCATGACTTGAGTTATTTTGTTTGAGAGGTAAAGTGTGAAAAACGTTTGTGCAACGGTTACGCAAACGTTTTGTTTTCCGAAAAAAATTACACGTAGATATTACAAATTTTAAAAGGATATTTTCAATGATTGATATTCAAATTAAACTTGGTCAATGTTATATTGCTCGTTTTAATAAAAAGGATTTGCCGATTCGTCTTGAGCGTATAAATTCGTCTGGTGGCTGGATTTCTAGGGTTTTAACGCATGGCAGGACGATTCACGTGAAAGACGAATCGCAGTTGATTTATTTACTCAACACGGAAGAGATTCGTGAAATTTTATCTGGCAAGATTCCTCCGCGTCGTGCGTCTGAACGCAATATTATTTTTCGTAACGAAAAAGAATTGTCGAATCCCGATGGAGACTCTGATACAAATTCGAATATGAATTCGAATCAAAATATTGTTCGTAAAATTTATCGCGTAATGTCTCCAACGATGCAGGAATCAATTATCGTAACAAGAATGAATATATTGGAGGCGGCGAGGCGCGTCCTTCAAGAAAGTAATACAGAAATGACGACTCGTGAAATAATATCAGCGGCTTATGAAAAGCGTTATTGGGTTTCGCGAGCCTCTACTCCTTGGGCGACTCTTCATGCGGCGTTGTCTCGTGATATTAAGTTGAACGGCGAGAAGTCGTATTTTCAGAAAAGTAAACGCGGAAAATTTTCGTTACGATAATTCTTTTGCGTGTTATAGTATTATTCAAGAAGTTCAAAGTTACGCCCCACGTTGCAACCAGTGCGACGCAGGGCGTATTTTTTTTACCATTGGAAACGCAACGTTTAATAAGCGTTGACGTACTCCATTATGATCGACAATGCCTCGTCAAAAGACTTCGATTCTTTTACGCGATTCGACATTTGAACGCTTTGTTCGTTCATTTTGTTTTCGCGAAGGGCTCTTGACGCGATAGCTAACAAGTTAAAAATATTTGAATCTTTACCGGTCAACTGGACGCGTGGTTTTCGTTTTATCGTTGGCGATATTTCAACTTCAAAAAATTCTTGCACGTTTTTCCAATTGCCGCTTGTCAGTGGTTCTTTAAAGTTGTTTTCTTTGCCCCATACTTCTGATTTTCCTTTTGATGCGTTATGACCGCAACGAGGTATGATTGTATAAATTACATCGTCGGTTTTTATATCGCAAATACGGAAGTCGTCGTATAGTTTGCCGTCAAGCGGACAATTGTTTTTGAAAAGAACATACGTCTTGTTGACGTTGATCTTTTTACTTTTGACAATGCTTTGCAGGTATTTTGCAAGTTTCATTGTCTTTTCTTGTAGTTTTGAATCTTGGCAAAACCAATCGAACCATCCGGCGTCGCATTGTGTTTGTCGGTCGTCGGAATTGTATTTGCCGTTTTTGAAATTTTTCAAAAATTGTTTGGTTGTGATATTCATAATTTTTTAGTTTGTTGAATTTTTAATTTTTTAGTTTTACTCGGCAGAATGAAATTATTGTATGAATAATAATTTCATTCTGCTTTGTTACGATTTTTATTTTGCGGTAAACAATCCTCGTTCAATTTTTTTGAATCTTGAATTTTTACCGTGTTTCTTAATTTCGAGTTGCAAACAAGCGGACAACGTTAATATTGGCGTTAATCCATTTAGATTGCAATAATTTTTTTCGACAGCGGTTTCGTAAATTTCGCGAACGTGCATTGGTCGTTTTGACTCAAGCAAGACGCGATGAGCGGCGTTGATGCATGACATCTCGCCGATGTTTTTTGAATGCGTCTTTTTCGATTTTGACTCTGTCTTTTTTGACGTTGACTCGTCGTTTGTTTTGACGAGTTTAATAAACCGTTTTTCGTCAGAGACGGTTAATGGTTTATTTGTCTTTACGTTGTTACACGCGAAGACGAGTGAGCCGTTGACGCGGCGTTCAATTTTTACAACTTTTACGATAGTTGTATTTTTTCCTACTTTGAGTTCGTAGCATTTCGACTCTTCAATTTTATTGGCTTTCATATTTTTGCCCTTTCAAATTTAATGGGTTATTGTTTGGCGTCCGGCGACGTTGCCTGACGTCGCGTAACATTAAGCCACAAAACTCAAAACATTACAAGGCAATGTTTTAGATAATT
>JAITAZ010000136.1 GCA_031283825.1 Planctomycetaceae bacterium
TAAAGGGGGGATGCAAGAAATTATTAAAGACTAACTCAATAATAATTAATAATTAATAATTAATATTTTACTTAATAATAAATAAACCTAAATAAATAATATAATTTTATTGATATTAAAATCGTCATTTCCATTATCCGCGAATATCCGTTGAATCCGTATTATCCGCGTTTAAAAATTCCCCTAATTATCCGCGTTTAAAAATTTCCGAATTCCGAATTTCCCTCCTACCTTTATTAAAAAGATGTCAGAGTTACCAAAGCGAATAGAGCGTTTATTTTTGAAATTGGATCGTGCTGCGTTGGCGGTGGAGCAGCATTTGTCTGATTTATTATTTGCGATTTACGGCGATAGTTTGTCGGAGTCGGAGATGATAATTTCTGCGGATGAGGAGATAGATCGATGCGAGGTTGAGATAGAGCGTGAGTGTATTCGTTTACTTGCGTTATATCAACCTGCTGCTGGCGATTTGCGTAAGATATGTTTTGCGATTAAGGTGAATAATGATCTTGAGCGGATAGCTGATAATTGTGTTTCGTCGGCGAAGATGATGCGGATATTGATTGAAGACAGGATTTCCGTAAATCGATTTCCGTTATTTCGGGACTTGGCGGATTTAGTTGTTGACGCGCTACATCAGACGACTCGTCTTATTTCGGCGAATTGCGACGAGCAATTTGCGATTTCGATAATAAAGAATGATCGTCTAGTTGTTGACAAGGCGTATCGTGATTATTTGGAATCGATATTTGCGGAGGCGGATCAATTTCATAATCATGTCAACGCCGTTTATGCGTTGACGTCGATTGGAAGAGCGTTAGAAAGAATTGGAGATTTGTGTTCAAATATTGCAGAGGACACGGTCTTTATGTTGACTGGAGAAATTGTCCGTCATTCGATTTGAGCGGGGCGATTTCTATTTATTTTGTTTTCAATTTAACGTAACAAAAAATAAATTTGCGGGCGTTATGTAACGTTTGCGTTGTTATGTTGTCGAAATTGAAAACTTGAATTGAGTTGTTCATGTAGAAATTTTAACGTTGAAATTTTGCGTTGAGATTGAGCGTGTTCAACATAACTTAGGAGAGAAAGATGTTTAAGAATTTAGCGTTGGTTGTAGTATTTTTTGCGAGTGTGATTTTTGCTACAGTTGAGGTAGCGAGTTCGCAGGAAAAAGAGATACGTATAGAGGGTTCGACGACAGTTGGACCGATTGTTGATGCTTTTGTGGAGGCGATGAAACAATCGGATTTAGGTGTTCGTTTTACGGTGAAGAAAACGGGTTCTGGCGATGGTGCGGCGGCGTTGATTGATGGTCGTTGCGAGGTTGCGGCGATGAGTCGGTTTATGAAAGACGAGGAGTATAAGAAGGCGGTGAATGTTGGTCGCAAGCCTATTCCGTTTACGATTTGTATGGATGGCGTATGTTTTATTGTTCATCCGTCGAATAAAATAAATAATTTAACGAAGGTGCAAGTTAAAGATATTTATGTGGGAAAAATCAAATCGTGGAAGGAGCTTGGCGGTGCTGACATTCCGATTGTTGCAATTAGTCGTGATACGTCGTCTGGAACTTATGAGGTATTTCACGAGTTAGCTGTGAGCAAGGCGAAACTTGGAAACAGTGTAGAATATACGAATTCGAATCCTCAGATGTTTACGAGAGTGAGTACGACGAAAGGTGCAATTGGATATGTTGGAATTGGTTTTTTGCAAGAGGGCGTTTCGGCGGTGCGATTTGAGGGAATATCACCGACGCCGGAGACGGTATCGAGTGGCGTATATTTATTATCTCGACCTTTATATCTTTTTACCGACGGCTATCCGAAAGCTGGTTCTCCGTTGATGAAATTTTGTAATTTCTTCTTAACGGAAGAAGGTCAAGACGTAATAAAAGCCAAAGGCTTTGTACCGTTTACAAAATATTGAAATTAACTTGGAGAAATAGTTAATTATATCAATAGAATTTTTGTAACAATAGTTTTTTGCAATAACGACTCAAAGGATAGAATTTTAACTTAAAATTTAATATTCGTGTTCCTTTGAGTTGTAATATATCAGCGGAATTTTCGTTACGAATATTCAATGAGTTAAAATCGTCATTAAAACAACTTCATTTTTCAGCCTAATTTTTTTCTTACAAATCAACCTCAGCCGATTGTTTCTCATACGTGTCAACCTTATTATCTCTCATTTATTTTTTTATGAGGTAATAAGGTTGGTTATTAAATTGTCCCTTGCTGCTGAGATTGGTTTATGAAAAAATTTTAGGTTAAAAATGAGGTTGATGTTGTTAATTACAATTTCATACCTTTTGCAGAAAGGTTGAGAATTTATGGTCGTCTAAATGATAGTTACGTCAATTTAATGCGGTTTCGAATTCTCCGAGTGATACGCAGTTAAAAGCAAATTCAAACAATTCGTCGAGTTTGGCTATAGACTTAACGTTCATTATTCGATTTTGTAATCTTGTCGGCGGCTCTTCAAGACGATTTCTCAAAATACGAATTATACTTTGAGCTTTTCCTCTAACTTCGCCTCTGGCTTCACCGATAGCTTCTCCTTCGGCTTTTCCTCTAACTTCACCTCTGGCTTCGCCGATAGCTTCTCCTTCGGCTTTACCGATTGTTCTTGCTTCTTGGTAATATTGTTCTGCAACGGATGGGGACATAACTTTTACTCCTAATTCTTCATTCACTTTTTTGCTGTAGTGTATATCGTAAACAATTTCCTAACTTTTTGCAGAAAGGTTGAGAATTTATGGTCGTCTAAAGGATAGTTACGTCAATTTAATGCGGTTTCGAATTCTCCGAGTGATACGCAGTTAAAAGCAAATTCAAACAATTCGTCGAGTTTGGCTATAGACTTAACGTTCATTATTCGATTTTGTAA
>JAITAZ010000143.1 GCA_031283825.1 Planctomycetaceae bacterium
GGGTCTTTGGTTTTGTTGAAAATATCATTGCAGCCGTTTGGTTCTTCGTCGCAACCGTTTTTTAATTTTGATTCGTAAAATTCTAGCCAACGTTGCTCGTCTGCAACTGCCGCTTCCGACGGAAAAAACGGGTCGGTAATTCCATCGGTAACTAAAATCATTGCGTCGAAAGTTTCACACAAAGCAAAACGTAATCTTTTACGAATTGCTTCAGCAGTGATTTCATCTTTCATCGTCAGAAATTTCGTTTGACCGGCGAACTCTCCGCCGTCTGGTTCGCCTAAAACCCATACTCTATTTTTTTCATTCCATCGTAAAATTGCCGCGCCGCCGTCGCCAACCCAGTAAGAAATCACAAGCCAACATTTCAACTTCTCAAAAAACTTGAACGCGGCACAAAGTAATGTCGTATGATAATTTTTTATTTCAACATTTCGTTTTTGAGACTCCTCGTGAATCGCCATGTACGACGCATAAACCGCATTGTGAAAAATGTTGGCGAGTTTATTCGTCTCAATATTTTCGTTACAAGAAAAAAACGGTTGCTCAAAATTACTCTCTCTTTCTTTTAACGAATTTATAATCCAATCGGGCAACGCATTATTAAGCTCGTTGTTTAGATTTGTTCGGAGACTAGAAATAACAGTACGACACGCGATTTCAGATCCTTTTCTCGAAAACTTCGCGCTGCCTGCGCCGTCTGCAACCGCGACAAAATTCCAACCTGAATCTTTATCGAATTCAAAATGAAAATAATCGTCTCTCGGTTTTGCGGCGTGAGCATGAGAACGTCCGCGTTGACTTGCGGCGATTACTTCCAGACTTTTCGCCGGCGACGTCGAAAACATCCATTTCGTTGCAGAAACGTAATCGACCGTTTCACCTCGCGCGTCTGAATCTTTGTTTTGATAACCTTCGTAATCCGTAACAGGTAAATTTTGCCAAAGATCACGCGGATGAGGATTGATTAAAAACGATTTCGGATATTGATAATAAGGCAATTCGTCAGGAATTTTTTCCTTTTTAGGCACAATTTTATTTTCGTGTTTGAAACAAAAATTAAGAACTGTGTCAAGACTCGTTTTGGGAATTCCCTTGATGATTAATTTATTTCCAGACGCGGTAACGTCGAATCCGAGATTACTGAAAGTTTTCCCTGCTCTTGGATTAGTGATTTTTAATTCGCGAGCAAGCGGAGTAAAATCAATTACGAGTTCGTAAGAAATTCCAACCGAACCTGCCGGAATATTTGTTGCGTCGATTCGCTTTGTGATATGTTTTTTAAAATAACTTTCCGGTCGCTCGTCGCCGGATTGGATTCGATATTGAAATCCTACGTTAAGAACGTTTTCCTTCTCATTTAATAGTTGATCGCCCTCCGCCGATTGAGATAATTGTTGTGAATCAGCGTCGTCGTACAATTTTAACTCCTCCGCATTGGACGACGCAGTTGAATCAATATTATCATTATCATTATCCAAAACTGACTGCAATTGATTCTGATTCGTTTCAAATTCTGAAGTCATATTATTATTTTTTGGTAATAAATCAACGGAATTTTTGTAACGATTATTATTGTGAATCTCTAAAAATTCAAACAATAGAAAAAACTCTATTTGAAAAACGCAATGCTCAACGGATATTTCCATTCGATTCCGCTATTTGCTTTAACTCCTCCGATAACTGGAAACACAATGATGATAATTATTAAAGGAATAAATAATAAAAAACCGACAAGCACAAAAGTTAAAGCAAAGCATATTACCAAGTAAATCAAACAGCTTATTAACCAGTTTATGACAATTTTTCCATGCCGGTCAATTTGCGGTTCGTTATCTTTTCCGATTGCCCAAAGAACAATCGGCACAACAATTCCGAGTCCCGGAATCACAAATGATAGAAGTTGCGACAAATGAATCAACATACAATAAGTGTCGGATTTCATTCCAAAAGGGATCATAATTTTACCTTTTAATCTTTGTTAAATTGTTTGTAATTTTGCGTGCAATTTTTTTGCAAGCAGTTTTGGTTGACATGAAAACGTTAATTCGATTCTTCTTTACCGTCGAATCTGCTGACAAGACCTTGTTTCTAGCGTCAACAAATTCACTAAAATTCACTATAAAATTCTGCGGTTGAAAAATTTTTGTGCGTTACATCGGCGGACGGTATGGTTCTGTTGATGGGTAATTGGGAACTGGATAAGACGGTAAGTTTGGAGTCGAAATTGGAGCCGGCGTAGGAATTGGAGTCGGAATTGTAACAGGAACTTGAGTTGAAGGATTTATGTTTTGGTTGTTGTTTTGAATCGTGCCGGTTGAATGAGCATTGTATCGTAATTCTTCAGCTCTTGCTAGTAGCTCGTGATTTGGAACGAGTCGTTCTGGTTCGAGGTCGAATTCATAAAATTTGTGATCGGTTAATTTCCCTGGTAATATGACTTCCGACACAAAATCAATACCGGGCAATTCGTACCATGGAGCTGGAACGGGTTTAATGACTGTTTTTGTAGCGTATCCATCTTTAACTAATTTAAATTCTCTTTTCCCGTAGAAGTCAAAATTAGTTGAAAAAGGAGTTCTTCCGATTTCTTTTCCGTCTAGGTAAACGGTAGCACCCGGCGGATTTGATTTAACTGTCATCCGTCGTCGCACGCAACCGCTTGAGCAAATAAAAAGAGACAAGATAAAAAACGCCAAAACGGTTATTCTTAAATGTCTTTCTCTTAACATAATGATTCTCCGAATGGGAAGGTATATTTTTTTGTTTTAATTATTTATTTGATTTTGTGTAATCTTTCGCTGATATATCGCCAACGCCGACCAACAAACTTTGCGAATACTACAAAAAAATTCCCAACAAGTCCAGACCAATTTCAAGAAGAGTCTAATTGTAAATAGGGAATCTCTAATAATTCAAATTTTATTAGATTCGCGTCCCGTTAGGGATACAATGTTGGTAGAAAATTTTGTAAAAAATCATTCTGCCGTAGAGACACAATGTCGCAAATTTAGTAACTCATGTTACGCACTTGCTATCCCAGATCAGGTAGGCGACCGCCTACCTGATCTGTGATCAACTTGATCTATTAGCGCCTACTGACGGACAACTACTGCGTAACATGAATAATAGTTTAAAATCAATAATTGAGCGTCTCAACTGGCAAAACAAAGAAA
>JAITAZ010000258.1 GCA_031283825.1 Planctomycetaceae bacterium
GAAAGCAACAATAAAATGGATTCGACAATAATTAAAATCGTAACCGTTCACGCACAAAAGCAAAAAATCCTACGCCCTGAAAGGGCAACGGAGTTTTAACCCACCGCAACGCGGTGGGGTGTGATGTTCCTCTCGATCAACGCCCTGAAAGGGCAACGGAATTTTTTAGTGAATATTGTTAAGATTGATGAAATATTAGTGAATATTTGTAACGAATATTCATAATAAATTTTTGTAACCGTTCACGGTTTTTTAAATTCGGCTTTGAATTGATAAACCCAATGTAGAGACGCAATGCTTTGCGTCTCTATCGGTGATCTTTTGATCGAACAATAGAGACGCAAGGCATTGCGTCTCTACATTTGTTAATTTGTAACTATTCACGTTTTAATTTGTCGATAAAAAAATAAAAAATTCCGTGAATGGTTACTTATTTTTTATAGTCAGATGATTTTATTAACTCGTTTAAACAAAGACGAATTTATACTCAACGCCGAATTGATTCGGTATGTTGAGCGTTGTCCTGATACGTTGATAACGTTGACCAACGGCGACACGGTTATGGTTCGCGAGACATTAGATGAAGTCGTGCGGCGTGTTGTAGCGTATCATCAATCGAAAAATCTCATTCCTAAACCTGAATATTTGCCTTACAAAGACAAAGTAAATTCGGAATTCGGAATTCGGAATTCGGAATTATAGGAATAATTTAATGAATAATAGTAATGTATCAGTCAGAGGAAAATTGTAACCGTTCATGAGTTTTTAAAATTCGGAATTACAAATTTAACAACTTGTGAACGGTTATCATTTGTTTATATTTTTTCAAAAATTTTTTAGTTTTAATTATGGGATTTTCGACAGCGATAGGATTAGCGTCTGGTTTTACGCTTATAATGGCGGCGGTATTGATTAGCGGGGTTGACAAGTTTTGGAATCTTGTCAGTGTGTCGTCGTTTGTGATAGTAGTGGGCGGTTCGTTTTCTGCGATTTTTGCGGCGTATCCGTTGCGTCATATTCTCAAGTTGCGTCAAATAATTTCTGTAACGTTTAGTTCTCGCGAGTTTAATCCTATTGGCAACATTGAGTTGATAGTTTCCTTTGCCGACATTGCAAGAACGGAAGGCGTTTTGGCGTTGGAGAAAAAAATACAGACATTAGACGATTCGTTTCTTGCGCGTGGAGTTCAATTGATTACGGACGGATTATCGCCGGACGTTGTCGAGTATTTATTACGCGAGGAAATGCGGGCGATAAATTTACGGCACGTGCGAAACAGAGGAATGATAGCGATGTTCGGAAAGGTATTGCCGGCGTTTGGACTTATTGGAACGTTAATTGGACTAGTTTTATTGCTTGCGAATCTTGATCCGGCGGCGATTGGGTCGAACATGGCGATTGCTGTATTGACAACGTTGTACGGCGCAACGTTGGCGAATCTAATGTTTCTCCCGTTGGCGGACAAGCTCGCGTACATGAACGATGAAGAAGTGCGTTTGATGGAAATTACGTTAAAAGGAATCATCGCAATTCAAGCCGGTGAAAGTCCAAGAATGATAAGAAACAAATTGCTAATTTACATCGACCCAGACGAAAGACCGTTGGGGGATATTTAGTTGTAGTAGTTGTATTAGTTGTAGTAGTTGTAGTAGAGGGGGAAGAGGAAGAAGGGGAATAGGAGATTAGTTGTTTAGTTTCGGTATTTGATTTTTAAACAATAGCGTTCCTGATATTTCGTTAAAATCTAGCGTCTTCTTTATTCTCTTCACTACTACAACTACTCCTCCCCTACTACAACTACTACAACTAATAAAACTACTACAACTAATACAACTAATACAACTACTACAACTAAAAAAAATGTTAAATCAACTGAATCAGCTTGAAAAGCAATTGGATTCTACAAAAGTATCGACGCTTGCGCCGTTGTTGTTATCGGATGATTTGGATCAATACGAGAATAAGATGTTGCCGGATTGGATAGTGATTTACGGCGACATGATGGCTTTGTTGCTTTGTTTTTTTGTGATGTTATTTTCGATGAGTACGCTTCAGAAGCCTCAGATACAGAATGCGGTTATATCTCTTAAATCTGGATTTAACAGTCAATCGACTGGCGAGCGTGATTCGGCAAAGCGACCTTTAATAAGTTTGACGGCGCGACAGATTCTTATGGCGAGTGGTAATTCGTATATTCAGACGATATCGTTTGACGTCGAATCGATCCCGGGCGGAATTATTCGATTCGATTTAGGAAGCGACGAATTAACCGACGACAGCAAAGAAGAATTACTAGCAATTATCGACAAATTACGTTCAATAACATTCAAAATTTTAATCTGCGGACATGAATCGAATAAAGACGAAGGCAGAGAATACAGCAGAGAATTAGATTTATCTTATGCAAGAGCGGTTACGGTTTATGAGTTTCTAGTCTTGCATGGAATAAAACGCGAATTACTACAAGTTATGCCAATGGGAAAAAACGAACCGCTAAACAACGAAGATAACGCTTTAGTAGAATTAAAACTCAAATTAGAAAACCCAAAATAAATAAATCATAATTTTTTTAGAGGAACATTAGGGACAGAAGAAACTTTAGAAACGCCGTTGTTTTACATTATGCGGCGAGTAATTTCTCTTTTTGAATAGTTGAAATTTTAGCGTCATTCTTTTTTCCTATTTTTTTGTAACCGTTCACGGTTTTAAAACGTTCACGGATTATTTTTTACCAACCTTATTTTTAACCTAATTTTTCCTACTATTGTTGAAAAAAATGAGGTTATCAAAAAGTAACAAAATATCTTTGAAATAATTTACGCTGAAATATTACAATTATCGTTACAAAAAATCGTAACTATCAATCGTAACAATCGACAATTTTCCCGAAGTAAAGCGAATGGAAATCATCGGCTGGATAACAACTCTTGACAACAGAAGAAGCAACTTCATGAGAATTAAGCGGCGTTTTGTACAAAATGTTACACTCGTAATTGAAGAGATCACCGTCAATTACCGGCGTGATCACTTTTCGTGCCGGTTTGAGAACAAGACCGGATTCCTTGTATTTGTCAACATCCCGTCCGGATTTTGAACCGCATAACATCAGAGCGGCTTTAAATTGATCA
>JAITAZ010000298.1 GCA_031283825.1 Planctomycetaceae bacterium
TTGAAAAGACTCAAGGACAACGTTTTTGGAATCGTTAATTTCTGATTTCAAATAGCACTTTTTGTTGCGGCTAACATTGCTAGGAAGAAGGCGAAATAAATAAATCCTACAATTCCTCCAATGAAAACGAATATCGCCGGTTCAATAAATTTTCCTAGAAATGCGACTCTTCTCGTTAATTGTTCCTCGCAATAATCCGCAACATGCAACAACGAAACGTCAAGACTTCCGCTCTTTTCGCTCACCGCAACCATCGCAAGCGCCATCGGACAAAACTTTGATAACGTCGTACTAGCAATTCCTTTACTCACCGCGTCGCCCTGCTTGACCATGTTATAAATTTTACGAAATTGCACCGCATAATGTTTGTTACTCATCACGCCCTCCACAAGTTCCAACGCCGAAAGTAATCCTACTCCGCTTTGCAATAACGCCCCAAGCGTCCGACACCACATCGTGTTCGAATGCTCGCGATACGCCTTGCCAATCAACGGAATAAATAAACAGAAATAATCAATCCGCTCGCACATCGCCGGATTACGACGCAAAAGAATAAACGCAATAATTAACACAATCGGCGTTACCGCAATATAAATTCCATACGCCCAGATGAAATCATTCGCTACAAGAAGTAACTTTGTCGGCAACGGCAACTCTACCGCTTTCGCTTGCTTCGATATAAACGTTATTATCTTCGGCAAAACATGAACCACAAGGAAATAACTCACCCCAATCGCAACAAGCATCACAATCGCCGGATACGAAAACGCCTGAACTATCTGAGAACGAACTTTTCTACTACGTTCCATCAAGTCCGCCGAATATCGAAACATCTCGTCAAGCGTTCCATTCGCCTCGCCGACTCCGATTAGTCCAATTGTAATATCGCCAAAACACGACGCGTCCTCCTGCAAAGAACGCTTCATCGAATAACCGCGACGCACTTTCTCCGCAAGACGAAAATATATCTTCCGCAACATCGGAGGAGCTTGACCGCCAACCGCTAAAAGAGAATCCAAGATCGGAACGCCCGCATGTAATAACGACGAAAGTTGACGCAAACAAAGCTCAATCTGTCCGCTAAAAATAAAAAGACGCTCGCATATTTTTTCAAAATTACTGTTGATGTCCGACGCTTCTTCAGACGTTACTTTGCGAAGACTAATTATCACGCCGCCCTGACGACTCAACTCAACCGACGCAAGATGCAACGATTCCGCGTTAATATAACCGCTCTTAATTACGCCGCCCTGATTGATTTTATACTGAAATTTTGACATGTGATTTTTTAATGTTGGTTAAAAATTTGTAACCGTTCACGGTTTTAAAATTCGGAATTTAAAAACTCGTGAATGGTTACAAAAAATTTTTATCTTACCGACCCTAAAAACGTAACTCGTCTTACTTCTGCCGGCGTTGTTAGACCTTTTTTTATTTTTTCGATGCCGTCGATTTTTAGCGTTTGCAAATTGCATTCGTTGAAGACGTAATTTGAAATAGCGTCTTCGTTGGCGTTATTTCTTATGAGTTCTCTTACTTTTCGATCAATTTTAATCATTTCGTACAGACCTAATCTTCCTGCGTATCCAGAATAATTGCATAGCGGACATCCTACAGTTTTTGGCGTTTTTATATTTTCGTCGTTTATCCATCCGAAAAATTCTCTGTCGATATCGTTTGGCGGTTCGTAAGTTACGCAATGCGGACACGGACTACGAACTAATCTTTGCGCGATAACTAATCTCAACGCCGAATTTACTAACTCTGTTGCGACTCCAAGATTCAGCAGCCGCGTTACGACTCCGACAGAATCGTTAGCGTGAAGCGTTGACAAAACAAGATGTCCCGTCAACGAGCTTTTAATTGCGATGTCTGCCGTTTCGGCGTCGCGGATTTCGCCTATCATAATTACGTCGGGGTCGTGTCGCAGCGTGCTTCGTAATGCGCGATTAAAGTCAACGCGGTCGCTATCGATTCGCACTTGATTTATTCCATTAAGCGGAATTTCAACAGGGTCTTCGATGCTCAAAATATGCAGTGTGCCGGATTTTTTCAAATGTCTTAAAGCCGCGTAAAGCGTGGTTGTTTTTCCGCTTCCAGTTGGTCCTGAAAGCAAGATAACGCCGTTAGCGTTGTCGAGCGTTTCGAGTAATGTCTGCAAATGATTTTCATTCATGCCGAGCATATTTAACTCTGCGAGTTCAGCCAACGTGTTATCGGTTGTGAGAATTCGCAGCGTCATTTTTTCGCCGTAAATTGTCGGGATAGTTGCGACTCGCATCGACACTTCCGCGCCCGCAACCCAAAGCGAAATCTGACCGTCTTGCGGAATACGATGCTCCGCAATATTCAAACCCGACGAAACTTTCACCGCCGAGATCAATTCATTCATGCCGTCGATTGTTATTGTCTGATCAACTTGCATGAGTCCGTCGATCCGAAATCGTATTATTCCTGATTCGTGTTCAGGGTCGAAATGAATATCGCTTGAGCGGTAGAGCATCGCGCGAAGTACAATTTCTTCGAGTAAACCGAGCGGCGTGCCGGCAATATCTGTCGCGTATTCGGGATAGTATTTTTTGATATAACCCGCGACACTGTCAGGAGATTTAGACTTCAAAATAACGACTGGAATACCGACTATATTTTCAATTTGAGTCAACAGTAGGTAATCGTCGTCATCTGCTGTAACGACGTATAATTTTTCATCGTTGACAGCGATTGGCAGTACGCCGAGTCGACGAGCTTGTGCAGCGGGAATCATCTTGAGCGATTCGCGAGTTGCAACTACGCGAGAGAGATCAATTACAGCGTCGTCGGATAACATATTTTATACGTTAAGTAGAGACGCAATGCCTTGCGTCTCGTTGATGAGAGACGTAATATTTTGCGTCTCATTGAATGGGTTTAGTGAAAGTAAAGTGTCAGGTGAAATTTCAGTTGTAGTTTTTCGCGGTTATTGAAAGTTTGTTTATTTATGGTTGTGGTTTCAGTGTTTGGTTCTTCTGTGCCGAAGAATAATTTTGTAATTTTGATTGGGTAGGGGAATGATTCGACTTGTTTTAGGAAGTCGAAAATATTATTGAAATCTCCTTCGAGGTAGTAGAGATAATGTTCGGTTTTGAGTGGTTTTTCGACATTTTGCGGAGTTGATTTTGTTTCGGATTCTGATTTTTTATCTGTGGGTTTTGTATTTTTTTTAGTGGTTGT
>JAITAZ010000310.1 GCA_031283825.1 Planctomycetaceae bacterium
GTTTCATGCGGACAGAAATGGATTATCTGGTAATCGAAAATTTCATGTTCAACAAAAAAGAACAACCAAATTTCAACGATAAAGAAAATTGGAAAAAAACTTTTAAATTAGATTAAAAAATTCGTCCGTTGGTATTGCGTTATTTAATCGTAGGCATTTATTTTAGATTATTACAACGCAAAACCAACGGCTACATTGGAGATACTCCGATGGAGTATAAAAAATTAAAACAATATCCCATCGGGATATTCCAAAAATCGCCGTGAGTAAGGCGTACTCGCCTCACTCACGGTAACGGATTCAAAAAACACAATACGAATTAAACGATAACGAAATTTTTAACGAATAGACGAATATTTGTAACATATATTTTTTCGTTACAATAATTCAACGACGTTTTTACTTTATTTATCAAAATATTCATTTCGTCAAAAAAAAATTCCGTTGCTCTTTCAGGGCGTAGGAATTGTAATATATCAGTGGAATTATTTTTTATTAGTCCCGCAGGGACGACAAGTGCATAACCGTAGGTGTAGCGAAGCGTAACCTACGGTTTGGAATCTCGCGATAATCAAGCCC
The DNA here is from genome assembly GCA_031283825.1 of Planctomycetaceae bacterium. Classification (GTDB taxonomy): domain Bacteria; phylum Planctomycetota; class Planctomycetia; order Pirellulales; family Thermoguttaceae; genus WRKP01. Next base: position 580 of record JAITAZ010000310.1, read on the forward strand.
CGCACGGGGCGACACTATGAAATTGATTTATCGTTACAATAATTCATAGTGTCGTCCCTGCGGGACTTTGGGTTTGTGGGGCATTTTACCGGCGGTTACGCTTCGCCACACCGCCGGTTATGCACATGTCGCCCCATGCGGGGCTATAATAAATATTTCACTGATATATTACAAAAATTCTACAGCTGCAATTACATTCTTTCTACTGTTTTTATTCCTAATAGATTTAATCCTTTGTTCAATGTTTTTGCGGTTAAATCGCATAGTAATAAACGGGTGAATTTTGCCGAATCGGTTTCTGCACGCAATACTGGACATTGCTCGAAAAAAGTTGAATACTTATTCGCTAACTCAAAAAGATACGTTGTCAATAAATTCGGTCGATAGTCTTTAATCGCGAAATCAATCGAGTCTCCAAACTTTAAAATTTCTTTTGCCAACATTCGTTCTGTGTCCGCTTTTAATTCCGGTTTGAACTCGCCGGACTTTACGCGATTTCGTAAATCATTTACGTCGATATTTCCTTTCGTGAAAATACTCCGAACTCTTGCGTAAGCGTATTGCATGTAAGCTGCTGTGTTTCCGTTCATCGCTAACATTTTATCGTAACTAAAAACGTAATCGCTCTCTCTATTCTGCGATAAATCAGCGTAAATGATCCCGCCGATTCCAACGTTTTTCGCGATTTCTTTACATTCCTCGTCCGACAACTCCGACCGATTATTTGATCTCACGATCTCCAACGCTCTACTTTCCGCCTCGTCCAGCAGACCATTAAGCCCGACCGTGTCGCCGCTGCGAGTCTTAAACGGTTTGCCGTCTTCGCCAAGCACCGCGCCGAATTTTACGTGCGAAAACTCTACGCCCGTTATATTCATTAACTTTGCTGTCTTAAAGAGTTGCTCAAAATGTAGAGATTGTCGAAAATCCGTTAAGTATAGAATCGTATCGGGATTAAACTCGCGAATCCGATATAAAATTGTCGCGACGTCGGTTGTTCCGTATAAATACGCGCCGTCTTTTTTGCGGATCAAAAACGGCGTTTCGCTGCCGTCGAAAAAAACTCCAATCGCGCCGTCTGACTCGCGAGCAATTCCGCGTTTAAGTAAATCCTCAACAACGCCCGAAAGCGAAGGATGATAAAAACTCTCGCCAAGCGTGTAATCAAACGAAATTCCTAACCGCTTGTAAATCGAATTTATTTCATCCATCGAGTAAGGCATAACCTCGCGCCAAATTTGCAAGTTGTCGGAATTTCCGTCGTGTAATTTCGCCGTTTCAGCAAGCACGTTTTCGGCAACGTCTTTGTCGCCGTTGTCCATCTTTGCGCGAACTATTCTATATACTCTGCTCAATTCAGCGACAGGTTGAACTCGATACGAATCGGCGTCGAGATAATTTCTGTAGCCGAAAATTATCATTCCGAATTGAGTTCCCCAATCGCCTAAATGATTGTCTGTAATGACATTATGACCGCGAAAACGAAGCATATTAGTGATTGCATTTCCCAAGACGGTCGAGCGAAGATGTCCCACGTGCATCGGCTTGGCGACATTCGGACCCGAATAATCGACTATAAATTTTTTCGATTTTTTAATCGGATCGATTCCCATTTTTTCTGAATCGACATTATTTCGAAAAATCTGATTCGACAAAAACGACTCGCTTAACACAAGATTTATAAAACCCGCGCCCGCGACTTCAACTGAATCGCAAATATCATCGACCCGAAGCCGTGAAATTATTTCGCCGGCGATTTCTCGCGGATTACGAGACAATCGTTTTGCAAGAGGCATCGCAATATTCGCCTGATAATCGCCAAAACGAATATCCTGCGACGGACGAATCAAATCAACATAATCAGACGTATCGTCAACCAAATCGTTAATCGCGTCTGTAAATCGCGATTTCAATAATTCAAGAATCATAATTTTCGTTACAATAATTTTTTTTGTGATATTTTAAACTGTTCGCGTTTAAATTTTCAGTTAGAACCTACAGCTTTTATGGTAATTGTCTATTTAAAATTTGTTAATTGTTTTGCGTGAAAGAGAAAAATTTCATTTCCTAACTGTTTTCCCATATTTCGTTTATCCATTTTGCGGGTTTTGCGGCTCTTAAACCGTATCTGCCGATCCATCCATTTACTACGCAATCGGGATTAGGGTTGCCGTGAAAAATTACAATTTTACAACCGGTTGGTTTTTTCGGCGGCAAAAAATGACACAACGGAAATGGTTGTAAACAATGTCTTTTAAAACTACAGCACCATTTTTCGTTCCAGTATTCAAGAACGCCCTTTTGATTTATTGCATGAGACAAATAAGCCTGCTCGTTTCGATAAGTTGTGCGAATCTGTTCGCCGTTGATTAAAAAGTTATCCAGCACGTCTTGATGTTGTCCGATTTCAAAACGAAAAACGGAAGAATTGCCAATAATTTTATCTCTAAATCCCCATTCATGCACGATTAAAAATTTACCCGAACAATCGAAAAACGGTTGAATATCGTCGATAACTAGCACGTCTAAATCGATGAATAATCCGATTCCTTTTATGTCGTCTCCGAGTTGATTTCCGAGAATGGTTAATTTTCTCCAACCGCGTTCGGGCAATTTTTTATCGAGTTGCATTTCGGGCAACGGGCGAATCTCTACTGAATCATCGACGCCGGTTTTATCGTCCGTGAAACAGATGAATCTATACGGTTGTTTTAAGTTTCGACGCACCATCGCCGCAAGATTATTAACATATCGACTGGAAAATTTCGTTCCCCATTTCATGCAAATTATATTTTTGTCCATAATTCAATTTATCGTTACAAATCGCGTATCGTAAGCTAAAATATACGGTTATAGTCCCATGCGGAACTGAATAGTTACGATTAAAAAATAAAAATCTTAACAAAATAAACGCAACAAAAAAATTATAACAAATAATCAATAATGCGTAAATGCCAGAATTATTATTGACAAATTTTACGAATTTCAATTGAGAAACACCGTAAACGCAACGCCGAAATTTGTCCGTTAAAAAAACGCCCGATTATTTTGTTCTTTACTCTTTTTGTTGAGATGATAAAATACCTCCTCTTTTAGGAACAAGAAATAATTGATAAAAATATAATAATCGTTCACGGTTTTTAAATTCATAATTCATAAGGGAACATCTAAAAACTAATTTTATTAGGAACGCGGGCGTCCCGCCTGCATGACCAACGCCTAAATATGCGGTCGAGACGACCGCGTTCCTAATAAAAATAAATTTTACATGAGGTTTTTAGAAGTTCACAAAATGGTACTCGTATAATTTTCTGATTTTTGCCGTCATGTTGCGATGATCAAATTGGTCGGCAAAGCGTTCTCTGCCGGATAGTCCGAATTTTTTTCTTAGCTCTTTCGATTCCGCAAGTTTTATAATCGAGTCCTCAAGCGGCTTTATCGACTTCGGCGGCAAAAGATAACCTGTTTCTCCATCAATTACAACCTCGCAAGCTCCGTCGATGTCATAACTTACTACCGGCTTGCCCGATAATAACGCTTGAGGTAAAACCCTCGCTAAACCCTCGCGTAAACTCGTATGCACCACAATGTCCATCGCCGAAATTACCGACGGTATCAACTCCGGCGATAAAAGACCCGTAAAAATAAATCTGTCCGAAATCCCAAGCAACTCTACCTCCCGCTTAAATTGATTCATCAAAATTCCATCGCCAACAAGCATAAATTTTACCGCCGGAACCCTCCGCAAAATCTCGCTAGACGCCGCTATCAAATACTCATGCCCTTTCAAATGAAATAACCTCGCAATCTTGCCGACCACAATGTCATCATCGCGAATCCCAAACTTCGCCCGTGTTTCCTCGCGAAATCGTTCCGAATTAAGAAACCGCTCAACCTCCATCCCACTGTAAATAGTCGTAAATTTTTCTCTCGGCGCAACGCCCGAATCAACTAACAAATCTGTCATCGCATCCGCAACCGAAATCATCGCATGACAACGCCTCGCGCCAAATCTCTCGCAAAATTGATAAAACCTACGAACAAAATTATTCTGATACGGATAAAAAGGCGCGCCATGAACCGTATGAACCACTAACGGAACTCGAATATTCCACGCAACTAATCGACCAAGTATCCCAGCCTTCGCACTATGCGTATGAACGACATCAGGTCGAAAATTCATCAAACTTCGACGCAACTCAATATACGCCCGAATATCACGATACGGAGAAATCGAACGGACTAAATCAGATAATACCAATACCGGAAATCTATCGCCAACCTCAGATAAAAGAGACCCCTCCGGTCCAGTTTCAGAACCAATTATCAATAATACGTCGTCGCCAAAATCGCTCGCCAAATCCGCACAGTTCAACAACGTGTTCTCCTGCGCGCCGCCAACAATCAATCTAGTAATTATATGAACTATACGCATCGCTTTAATAAATATTCGTAATTCGGAATCGGATAAATTTTATAACTATTCAGTAGGCAGCTATTGATCAAATAGCCGACCTGATTCTGAACGCAACAAGCGGGAAAATTTTACATGAGGTTTTTAGAAGTTCCCAAATTTAAAAAATCGTGAATGGTTACAATACTTTAATTCCGAATTTAAAAAACCGTGAACGCTTACAAAAAAACAATATTACATACTGACGGGCAACTACTGCTTAACATGAGTGAATAATTGCGTGCTATTACATTATTTCTGCGGCGAATTCATTTTTTAATAGTTGTAATCCTTTTTCTCCGCAAGAATCATTTACAGTGATTGATATACTTCTTTCGCTTGTGCTTATTACATTTACGTTTATATCTCCATCTGCTAGTGTTTTGAACATTCTGTATGCGAGTCCGGTGTGCGATCTTAAACCGGTTCCTCTAACTGTAAGGATAGCAATTTCAGGGTTAAATTGCGGTTCTGCGGCGTTCCATTCGTTTGTTAATTTTCGCGATGCGTCTAGTGCTTTCTGTAGAATATTTCTTGGCGCGGTGAAAGTGATCATTGCTTTTCCGTCTCTACCGCAACTCTGCACGATCATGTCAACGATTACGCCCGCCGACGCAATACGCTCAAACATTTCCGCCGCGATTCCGGGAGTATCTGGAACTTCCGGCAACGTTATTCTCGATTGACGACGATCAAGATTTATCGACTCAATAACGATATCTTCCATTCCTGAAAGTCTTGCAATATTCAACTCGACCTTGCTCAATGATTGAGACGACAACGTTTCCGGTTGATTCAACTTAACCGGCGCATTCTGTAATCCAAACGTAGAGTGAACCGCCCGTAACGTTTGGGAAGCGTCGTCGAGAGATACAAGAGCAGAAATTTTAATCTCGCTTGTTGTAATCATGCTGATATTAATTTTTTTCTCTGAAATTGCTCTGAACATTTTCTCTGCGACTCCGCTTTGGTTTTCCATTCCCAATCCTACCGCAGAAACTTTCGCAACTTTCTCCTGATATTCGACCCGTTCCGCGCCGATTTCTTCAGAGACTAAATTTAATACGTCGAGTGTTGCTAATAAATCTGTTGCCGGAACGGTGAAAGAAATATCGGTTCGACCTTCAAGTCCGACGTTTTGTACAATCATATCTGTTGCAATTTTTGCTTCGGCGATTCTTGAAAACAATCCCATAGCAATACCCGGCTTGTCCGGCGCGCCGACTAGAGTTAATCTTGCTTCGTTTTTAGCAACCGCACAACCTGCAACCGGCGCATCGCTTTCCGGCGTTGCAACAATCAACGTCCCAACGCTGTCTGAAAAACTACTCCGAACATGAACCGTAACGCCGAACTTTTTCGCAAACTCAATAGACCGACTGTGCATCACGCCAGCACCAAGACTTGCAAGCTCAAGCATTTCGTCGTAACTTATCTGCGATACTTTTCGGGCTTCCGGCAATATTCGCGGGTCTGTTGTGTAAACTCCATCGACATCTGTGTAGATTTCGCATTCGTCCGCGTCGAGTGCAGCGGCAAGAGCAACCGCCGACGTATCGCTTCCGCCGCGTCCGAGTGTCGTTATGTCTCCGTCTTCGTTGACGCCTTGAAAACCTGCCGCAATTACAATTTTTCCGGCATCGAGAGCACGACGCATACTGTCGGTTGAAATCGATTTAATACGCGCTTTCGTATGAGTGTTATCTGTCTTGATTCCAATTTGAGCACCGGTCATACTGACTGCCTTGTAACCAAGAGATTCTAATGCTATTGCCATCAATGCAATTGTAATTTGCTCTCCCGACGACATGAGCGTATCCATTTCGCGAGTATTGGGACGATCCGTAATTTCGTTTGCGAGAGCGATCAAGTGATCCGTTGTTTTCCCCATTGCGCTGACTACCACAACAACCTGATTCCCGCTTTGTGCCGCTCGAATCGCCTTACGTGCCGCACCGAGTACTTTCTGCGGATCCGCGACGCTAGTACCGCCAAACTTCTGAACAATAAGAGGCATTTCTATTCCCCGTTAAGTTTTGTTAATTTGTTAATTTCCAATAGATAAAAAGTAACTCCAACGTAAAAATCTCAATTGAAATAAAATCAAAGAACGCGAAATTGTATCGGGCAAGTTAATTCATTCAAGTAACCCTTTTAAAATTCGGAATAAAGAATAAAGAATAGGGAATCTCTAAAAATTCAATTTTCATTAAAACCGCGTAGCGGTTTCCCAAAATAGCGATGGGTAAAAATTCGCTAGAATTTTCACCCATCGAAAAAAATCACGTTACGAATTTATTTTCGACGGGTGAAATCGCATTGCGATTTTACCCATCGCTATTTTGGAGTTGTTCCTAAGGGACAAGGTTGATGTTTTGATTCAAATTAAAATTTTCTCTGTGGTTTAAAATAATTATTAGAGATTATCAATTATTTTTGCGTGTGTTGCTAATTATTTTTGTTTTTGTACAATTTTTTGTAAGTTTTTGGCGACAATATTATTTTCGATTTTGATTGCCAATCAGACGCAAAATGAATTAACTATTTCTACAAACAAACCTAACATTCATCACCAACTAATCTCTTAATACGGAGAAAATAACATGCAACAACAAATTGAAGAAATCGGTATAACTTTTGACGACGTTCTTCTTGAACCTCAATACAGCGAAGTAGTGCCGTCAGACGTTGACGTTAGTACTCGGCTTACGCATCGAATCAAGTTAGCCGTACCGCTTCTCAGCTCGCCAATGGATACAGTAACAACCTCCGCTATGGCAATAGCACTCGCTCAAGAAGGCGGAATTGGAATAATTCATAAAAATCTTAAAATCGAAGACCAAGCAGAAGAAGTGTCTAAAGTTAAGCGCAGCGCGAACGGGATTATTCGTCATCCTGCAACCTTGCCGCCAAACGCTACCGCCGAACAAGCTCAGACAATAATGTCTCAAAAGAACGTTTCTGGATTGCCCATCGTAAACGACGAAAATAAACTCTGCGGAATCCTGACAAAAAGAGATTTGCGATTTCTAGAAAATCTTGACGTAAAAATTTCAGACGTTATGACCTCCCAAAATCTTGTTACTGCAACAGGTAACGTCAGCCTCGAACAAGCCGAGCAAATTTTAATGGAAAAAAAAGTGGAGAAACTCCTGCTCGTGGACGAATCGGGAAAGTTGACTGGTCTGATTACAATCAAAGATATTGATAAAATGCGCAGCTTCCCAAGAGCTTGCAAAGATAACGAAGGAAGATTACGTGTCGGCGCAGCTGTCGGAGTTTTCGACGAAGCACGAATAGAATTGCTGATAGAAAAAGGCGTCGATTTGTTGGTTGTTGACAGCGCGCATGGTCATTCGGCTAACGTAATTGAAACAATTCAACTGATTAAACGTCAATTCGACATCGACGTTGCGGCTGGAAACGTAGCAACCGCAGAAGGCGCGAAAGCTCTAGCGGAAGCCGGAGCAGACGCGGTAAAAGTCGGAATCGGTCCCGGGTCGATTTGTACGACGCGAGTTGTTTCGGGAGTCGGAGTTCCTCAAATTACAGCGATTTGTAGAGCGGCAAAAGCGTTGCTGGGTAGCGGTATTTCAGTAATTGCCGACGGCGGAATCCGTTACTCCGGCGATTTGACTAAAGCAATCGCCGCCGGAGCTCATGCGGTAATGATCGGCAGTTTGTTTGCAGGTTTAGAGGAAAGTCCGGGTCAACTAATACTTTATCAAGGGCGAACTTTTAAGAGTTATCGCGGAATGGGGTCGCTTGGAGCAATGATTCAAGGCTCAAGCGAAAGATACAGACAAAGCAAAAACGCAAAAATTGAAAAACTCGTGCCGGAAGGCGTTGAGGGACGCGTGCCGTTTAAGGGAACTTTGAGTCCGTTTGTGTATCAACTAATCGGAGGATTGCGTGCAGGAATGGGATACTGCGGCGCTCAAACAATCGACGACTTGAGAACAAAATCAAGATTCATAAGAATTTCACCCGCAAGCGAAAGAGAAAATCACCCGCACGACATTGTAATCACTCAAGAAGCACCAAATTATAGCAGCGAATGAGTTGGTTATTCTTTCAGCGGTAACAAATGGTTGGTTTTTTTTCGGTAGAAAATAATAACGACAGATTAAAAACTCATGTTACGCCGTATTTGTCCGTCAGTAGGCATTTATTGATCAGATAGGCGGTAATTGATCAGGTAGGCGACCTTTCGCCGAAAGGTCGCGTTGCCGAAGGCAACGATAAAATGGATTCGACAATAATTAAAATTATTTCAGATTTACCGTCGGCTAACGCCGACGCAACCTTTCGGCGAAAGGTTGCCTACCTGAGTCAGCGGTCGCCTACCTGAGTCGGCGGTCGCCTACCTGATCTGGGGTAGCAAGTGCGTAACATGAAATAGTTACTTTTTCATCGACAGTTTTGCAAACTACTTGTCTATTCTTTATCGACTTTGAATCTGCAAGTTCGGTCTCCGGACGCCCAGCAATCTACCTCTTTGGCTTTGAATACTTGCCCTGTGTACTTGTAAAAAATTCCGGCAATGAATC
>JAITAZ010000329.1 GCA_031283825.1 Planctomycetaceae bacterium
TATTCTCTATGATTTGAATAAATTTTTAGAGATTTCCAGTCAACAATTATTTAAGGCGGACAATTATACAAACAAACAAATTATCGACAACCGCAGCACGAACTAAATAAACGTACAAAAAATATGCAACTATTCAGTAGATAAACAACCATAGTTCAGAATATCAGGAAAATTTGTTTTGTAACCGTTCACGCGAAGAGAAAAATTTCCTTCGCCCCGAAGGGGCAGCGGAGTTTTAACCCACCGCAACGCGGTGGGGAGTGATGTTCCTCTCGATCAACGCCCTGTAAGGGCAACGGAATTTCTTAGTGAATATTAGTGAATATTAATGAATATTAGTGAATATTTGTAACGAATATTCGTGATAATATTTTCCGCTGCCCTTTCAGGGCGACGTTATTGGGGAAATCCTAACCCACCGCGTTGCGGTGGGCTAAAACTCCGTTGCCCTTTCAGGGCGAAGGAAGATACTTTTTTCACGTAAACAATTACAAAAATACTTTAATTCCGAATTTTAAAACCATTAACGGTTACGCTTTTAATTTATGCGGAATGTTTGGTTAAGCGTTTTGGTTTTGTTTCATTTGCTGTTTGAAATTTTAACGGCGAATTATTATTGTCTTGCGAGTCTTTTTCATTATTCTCATATTTATATCCTTGATCGGCAGATTTTTTTGGTAATGCCTCCGGAATTATTTGTAATAGATTTTTTTTCAACAATTCTAAATCTACATCAGAAATCGTTCGCGAATACGTAACCAACGACGATTCGTAATTTTCATCCGAATCACACGAAACAACGCTAAATGTTGAATTGGTATTTTTGATTTCATCACATTGATAGTTTTGGTCGAAATTTTCACAATTTCCTAATGAATTTTTTCTACTCGGATCAGGAAACTCATTTTTATTTTTTCTTTTTCTTGTCCATAAAGTCAACGCCGCAGGTAATGCAATAATCGACGTAATCAAACAACACGCAACACCTATAACCAAAACACGTCCAAGACTTTGTAACCCCCTATGAGACGCTATCATCATACTCCCAAAACCTATAATTGTCGTCAACGACGTAATCAACACCGCCAACGCAGTCGAAGACGTTATACGATACTCGCCCCGCTGAGAACGATAATCATGAATAATATGAACGCCGCTATCAATTCCAATCCCCAATATCAACGGCAATACAATCAAATTCGCCGGATTCAACGGTATGTCAATATGACCCAAAATACCAAACATCATCGCAAATCCTATCAACATCGGAGACGCCGCCGCCAACGTATGAAATACATTCATAAAATCTACAAGCAACACAACCATAATCGCAATAAAAGCATAAATCGCCGCCTTCGTAAAACCTTGCTGCAACTGAAGAGACGATTCATACGTCTGCAACGGACTCCCCGTCGCCTTCGGATCAATATCTCTAACCGCCGCAACAAATTTTTTCATCTCGTCCATGTCCCAAATATTCGCAGTCGTATAAATTCTCATCAAATGCTTGCCGCCGCGACTTACAAAACGCTCAACCAAAGACGACGGCAAATCATTTATCGTCGGAGGAGACGGATTCGAACTCAATTTCAAATTTTTCAATCGCGTCAACAAATCGCCCGCAATCGCCGACTGATACATCGATAAACGACTCCGATACTCCAATAAAGACATCCGACGCAGTGCCGTTCTAATATCATGCAACCGCTTAATAATAGATTGAATCAAATTTTCATAAGACTCAAAATCCGCTCTGTCTATCGACGAAAAATTATGCAAATTATTTTCAACTCTATTTCTGTTCGCTATCGCCTGATTTATCGGATTATTCGGATCAGCAAGCATTTTTTGTAATCGCTCAATCGCACTGCCAATAACCGACGGATTAACAATAGGTATCTCCGGCGGACGCTCCGGCAAGTTCTCAAGACGACTCGAAAGTTGCCGAATCAAATGAATCTTTTCATTGTCCTCGCTCGGAAAACAAGAGACTATTTCCTCCACCGTTATATCAGGATACTTTTGAGCAAACAGCTTTTTACGAAATAATAATTCATCGCGCGAATCCGCAATCGATAAAGCAAACCAGACATTTTTTCCGCCCTTCTCTACGTCCATTTTCAATAATTTTTCTTCAAGCACGACGCTTTCAAGTCCTTCAGGTTGAAGATTTAACAGATTGTGATCGTATCTGGTTTTTTTTATTCCAAGACAACAAACTATCACCAGAATTAAAATCAGAAATAACGTTACGGCAGGGAATCGAGTCGACGGTTTAATTGCACAACGAATATCAATCGGCGTTGGATAATTCGACGGAGAGTTATTATTTTTGTCCATGACCGTAATTAACGCAGGAAAAAAAATCAACGTTGCCAATAAACAAAGCAAAATTCCTCCGCCTGAAATTAAACCTAACTCCGCAACGCCTACAAATTCAGTAAACGACGCCATAAAAAACGCGACCGCAGTTGTAATCGCGCCAATAAAAATACCCGGTCCAACAACCCGCGCCGTTTGACAAAGAGACATTTCACACGAATAATTTTTGTTGCGTAATTCAATATAACGCGCAATATAATGCATACTAAAATCCGTGCCAAGTCCTACAAGCATCGCCCCAAACGAAATACTCAAAATGTTGAGATGACCAATAGCAATAGTGATATAACCCATAGTCCACGCAAAAGCTACAAGCAACGTTACCATGCCGGCAATCGGATGACGCATTCCGCCAAAACCCGCCATAAAAACAGCACCAACCCCAATAAACGCAAGTATTGTAGCTTTAGTCATCGATTCATTGCTTAGTCTCATTTCGTCGTTTTCGAGAATCGGCATCCCCGTTAAACCAATTTCAATCTCTGGATACTGAACCTTCGCATGATTGATAATCTCGCGCAATTTTGAAATCGATTCAGCACCTTGAGCAAATTGCGTTTTGTCAATATTAACTAGCTTCAACAGAACAAAACCAATGACTCCGTTTTGAGTCGGAAAAAGAAGATAACTCGTGTTGTCTTGAGTGCAAGCGGCAATAATATCAGGAACAGACGCTTGAATGTTTTGAGAATTCGACCATGGAGAACCATAAGTCGGACTAGGTTCAAATAATTTGGCAAGACTGATCGAATAAGTATTAAGTTCGTGTAAAGTCCTAATACGCGCAACTAAATCAGATTCGTTTTTTAGTCTTTGCGCGATTGAGTCGAGCATTTGATTTACGCTTAGCTTTTCCCATTTTCCTTCGGTGATATTTCGCGATTCTGCTACAAATTGATTTATTTGCTCAAGCTCGCGAGTCGGGACATAATGCAGACCCTTTGATCGAATTGCAGAAATATCAACTCCATGCAAAATCCCATTAAACAGTTGAGGATAAGCGGTAATCTCATCGGCAAGAGATTCAAGAACAGGGATTACCTCAGCATTTCCTTTTCCCTCAATTGCAATGGTAACTTCGTTGTTGTCGCCGAATTCTTCAATATAATCAAGCCAAAGACGATTAAAACTACTTTTAGGATTGATAAGATCAAGACGACTCATTTTAAATCCAAGATGCTCATAACTCCAATAGACACAAAAGACGGCGGCAAATACCGATAGCGCAATCACCGAAACAGGATTTCGGCAACATAACTTCGTAATAAAAATAACCGGTAAGGCAAGAATAGATTTATCCGCCATGTCGTTTGAATGGTTCGTAGGTAACATAACGGGATACTAACAAATTTTCAAAAAAAAGAAAAGAGGAATTTTTTAAAAAATAATAGTATTTCAGAAGAATATTTGTTTTGCACTTTGAGCCGCACTATTACTGCACGGAAATTATTACTCATGTTACGATTTTATTTTCGACGGGTGAAATCGCGTTGCGATTTTACCCATCGCTATTTTGGAGTTGTCCCTACGGGACAAGATTGATGTTTTGATTCAAATTAAAATTTTCTCTGGTGTTCTCATTGGTTAAAAATGAATTTTTAGAAATTCCCTTCTGTTGTTGGTTGTTGATATAAACTCGCTAGTCTTGCGGCGCCGGCTACCTCGATGTCCTCCGAAATATTTTGACCAAATGTGAAAAATCTTAACGGTAAACTGTTTAATTTCAGCATCTTATAAACATCAGAAATTCCTACCGCTTCATCTAACTTTGTCAACGTTAACCCCGTCAATCCCATTATCGAAAAACGATTTATCGTATCAAGAAGCGCAGATAAACTACTCGTCGCCGATAACAATAAATGTACCTCGTCAGCGCCAGCCTCCAACAAAACCGAAGATATTCCACGCAACCTCGACTCATTCAACGGATTCATTCCGGGCGTGTCTATCAAAACTAACTCGCAACCAATCAATCGCCTCAACGACGTCTGAATCCTGTTCGCGTCAGACGCAGTCTCAAATGGAATCCCCAACATCTCCGCATATCTCTGCAATTGATCCGCCGCCGCTATCCTAAATACGTCTGTTGTCAATAAACCAACCTTACGATTCTCCCGCAACTTATAAAACGCCGCTATCTTCGCAATCGTCGAAGTTTTCCCAACGCCAGTTGCGCCAACTAACGCCGCTACTACCCTACGACCAGAACTCAAATCAATCGGTCCTCCAAATCTCACTATCTCCTCAAACATCATCAATAAATTACGCTGCAAAAGCGTCGGATTAAAATCGCCCAACTCCATCCTACGCCAACCGCCAAGCGAAACCACTCCAGATAATTTCAACAAACGACTACCACGCCCGCTAACCTCTTCGCGATTGTCATTACTTTTACTTTTATAGCTATTGTTACTCTTGTCGGCGTCGTTATTGTTATTGTTGATAAATTCGTCATTCCGCAACTTGACGCTTCCTAAATCGTTTTTTGATAATCGACGATTATTCGTTTCAAAAAATATCGACTCTACACGATTATCGCTAATCTCGCTCTTCAAATTTTCATTTTGAAAATTAGATCCTAATTCAACTTTAGACTTAATTTCAGATTCGAATTTAGATTTAGATTTAGACTCCGATTCAATATCCGGCTTGGCGGCTGTAATCTCTACAAACCGAATCTTACGAAATCCAAACCACGACGACTCTACAACCTCGCGTGAATGCAAGATTTTTGCCCGCTCGCCAAACTCGGCATAAACCTTTTGCAAACCGTCTTGAAACGAATCTCCTCGAAAAGTTTTTAAACTGTTCATTGCGCGTTTATATTTTTTTGTAATTTTTCACGGTTTTTTAAAAAACCATATTATTTTTTTATTTTTTTGTAACGATAAATCAATTCCGAATTTAAACAAGTTTATGCGATATACTAAGGTTTGTGTTGAGTTATTTTCCTATACGTTACCTGACGAGGTTGTAACGACGTCTGAGATTGAGTCTCGACTTTTTCCTCTTTATAGTCGTTTGAAGTTACCGGAGGGTCGTCTTGAGGCGCTTACGGGGATTTGCGAGCGTCGAGTTTGGGGAGTCGGTGTATCTCCGGGTCAACAGAGCGTTATTACGGCGAGAAAATTGCTAGAGCGTAGCGGGATTGATTTATCATTAATTGGCGTATTGATACATGGTTCTGTGTGTCGGGATTATCTTGAGCCGGCGACGGCTTGTGGGGTTCATAATAGTCTTGGTTTATCTGAGACGTGTTTTGTTTATGATGTTTCGAATGCGTGTTTAGGAATATTGAGCGGAATGATTCAGATTGCTAACATGATAGAGTTGGGGCAAATACGAGCGGGCATAGTTGTAGGTACGGAGAGTTCTCGGTCGTTGATGGAGTCGACGATCAATTATTTGAATGCGGATCAATCGATTACGCGAAAGAGTGTGAAGTCTGCTTTTGCGTCGTTGACGATAGGTTCGGGCAGTGCGGCGGTATTGTTGACGCATGAGGATATTTCTCGGACAGGCAATAGATTATTAGGCGGAACGGTTCGGGCGAGGACGAAGTTTTGTGATTTATGTCGTAGTGATATTGATCAAACTGGCGGCGATCTGATGCAACCTCTTATGGACACAGATTCGGAGTCGTTGATGCGCGAGGGAGTTTTGGTTGCGGGCGATGCGTTTGAAGATTTTTTGAGTGAGTTAGGTTGGTCTCGTTTAGAGATTGGCGGCGTATTTTGTCATCAGGTAGGCAAGGTTCATCAGCGATTACTTTTTGAGCGGTTGAAGTTATCGAGTTATTTAAATTTTTCAACGTTAGAATATTTAGGCAACACTGGCAGTGCAGCGTTACCGACAACGGCAGGAATTGGTTTAGAATCCAAAGAAATCCTTCAAAATTCAAAAATTGCATTACTTGGCATAGGTTCAGGAATTAACACAATAATGCTAGGAATAGAATGGAAAAAAATGTTGTAACTATTGAGAAACCTTTTGTTACCGCTCAAAGTATAATAAACCCAGTCAGATAGGCGACCGCCTACCTGATCGATAATCGTCTATTACTGAATTGATACGTGTTTTTATCTAATATTTTGTGTAAATCATTTGTATAATCATCAAACAAAAAAACATATTACAGTTTTGAATTGATTTCTTTACAAAAGATTTTGGAATCAATTTTACA